>DATFJS010000289.1:0-14140 GCA_035269045.1 Longimicrobiales bacterium
GCCTCCGTCACCAGGCTCGGCACCTGTGTGCCGCCCGGCCCGTCGAAGTAGGCCACCGGGGTGCCGTTCTGGAGGCGCTCGAGCGCGGGGAATGCGGCGCGGACGTGGTCGAGGTCGAGTCGGGTGTCTGCGGGCACGTGAACTCTCGCGGGGCAGGGGGGATTCAGAATGCGGAACCCTGAATTAACGGGCCGGGCCGAGAAGGTGGCCGTGACTCCGGAGGAATGGAAGATGACGGACGACAGGATCGAGAGGGCGACGCTGGGCGGAGGGTGCTTCTGGTGTCTGGAGGCCGTGTACCAGGAGTTGCGAGGGGTGCGCTCTGTCCAGAGCGGCTACGCCGGTGGTGAGATTCCGAATCCTTCCTATCGGCAGGTGTGCTCGGGAAGGACGCGGCACGCCGAGGTCGTGCAGATCGAGTTCGAGCCCGACGAGGTGAGCTACGCCGACATTCTTCGCGTGTTCTTCACCGTCCACGATCCCACGACGAAGGATCGTCAGGGGGCGGACCGCGGGCCGCAGTACCGCTCGATCGTCCTCCCGCACGACGATGAGCAGCGGGCGACCGCCGAGCGGGTGATGCGGGAGGTCGAGGAGGCCGACATCTGGCCGAACCCGCTGGTGACCGAGGTGCAGATGCTCGACCACTTCTGGCCGGCCGAGGCCGAGCACGACGACTACTACCGGCGTAATCCCGCCCAGCCCTACTGCCGGGCGGTGATCGAGCCGAAGGTCCTGAAGTTCCGACGCGCGTTCGCGGATCGTCGGAAGGATCCCGCGGAGGTCGGTTGATGTCGTGAGTCCGATGACGTGGGAGCAGTTCCGCGAACTCCCTCCCGCGCCACCGGGCGAGCGGGTCGCCTGGGGGGGCGACACCGCCTCGTTCGGTGAACTCCGTCGTCCGTCCGGCCCGGGCCCCCATCCGGTGGCGGTCGTGATTCACGGCGGCTGCTGGCGCACGACGGCCGACCTCTCGTACATGCGGCACGTGGCAGGCGCGCTCCCCGAACTGGGGTTGGCGACCTGGTCGATCGAGTTTCGCCGCGTGGACCAGGAGGGCGCTGCGTGGCCGGCCATCTTCCGGGATGTGGGTCGGGCCGTCGATCACCTGCGCAAGCTCGCCGATGTCCGATCGCTGGACCTCGAGCGGGTCGTGACCGTCGGGCACTCGTCGGGGGGGCATCTCGCCCTCTGGACGGCGGCGCGGACCGGGCTGCCCTCGACGGGGGAGGCCGGCGGAATCAGGGGAGACAGCCCCCTGCGGATCTCGGGCGTGGTCGGACTCGCTCCCATCACGGGCCTCGAGGATTTCCACGGCAGGCCGGACCGGTCGTGCCCGGAGACGGCGGTGCCGGATCTGCTGGGCGGAGGGCCGGATCTGCCGTCGGAGCGGCTCGACATCGCCGATCCCGCGCGACTCGTTCCCCTGGGCGTGCCGCAGCTCCTCGTGACGGGAGCGCTCGACGACACGGTCCCTCCAGCCCATGTGCGCGCCTTCGCCGAGCTGGCGTCCGCCGCCGGGGACCGCGTGACGCACGTCGAGGTCGAGAGAGCGGGACACTTCGAGGTGGTGGCGCCGTGGACGGATGTCTGGAGCGCGGACGTGGCCCCCGCGATCCGCCGATTCATCGGAGGTCCCGGTCCCTGATTCCGGGCGGGCAGCATACCGGCCGTCATGCGTCGCCCGGCGCGGCGATCGGCCACGTTTCCTGCACCCGAACCCGAATTGGTGAAGAAATTATTTGCTTGTCGCCACCCTGGGGCGCGGGTAACATCGTCTCACAGCCTCAACAGACATCGACAAGGAGTTCGCAGCATGGCCAAGCCACCGGGCCCACTCGTGGTGAAGTGGCGGGATCTCGCCGCAGACGGGCGGTCATACGCAGAGATCTCGCGCACATATCCGAAGTACACGGCCGATCAGGTGCGCCATTACTGCATGGGCACGTCGGGCAAGCACCTTCCTGGGCCGCTTCAGAAGGCCGGACGATGGGGGGGGCACAACGTCTGGCTGCAGGGAGAGCGCTCCCCGCACGCCGAACTGACGATCGATCAGGCCCGCGAGATCCTCGACGACTGGGACGAGGAGGCGGACCGCTGGCGCACGTCCGGCGCCGAATGGGCGCGGAAACTCGACGTCGCGGCGAGCACCATCCACATGCTTCGCAGGGGTGAGACGTGGCAGCATCTGGAGCACCCGAACCAGGGTCGGAAGCCCCGGAAGAAGCGGAAGCGATCCCGCTGAGGTCGCGCGCGCCCGGCACGCCGTCCGAAGTGCGGCGGGTCGGGCCGGCGTTCCTGGCGGCCAGCCGCCGCCACCTCGTCACCGAGTATCCCGCCAAGATCGATCGTGCCCTCTCGGTCGTCGATCACGGCGACGTCTGGTGGCGCCCCACCCCCCGATCGAACTCGATCGGACATCTGGTTCGCCATCTGACCGGCAATGTCCGCCAGTGGGTGTGTCACGGCATCGGCGGCGGCCCCGACATTCGCGACCGCCGGGCGGAGTTCGAGGGACCACCCGAGCCGGTCGAGCCCCTGCGGACCACACTCACGGAAGTTCTCACGGAGGCGGACGCCGTACTCGCGGCTCTCGCACCCGACGAGCTCCTGGCCACTCGCTCGATCCAGGGCCTCGAGACCACGGTGCTCGACGCCGTCTATCACGTGGTGGAGCACTTCTCGACGCACACCGGCCAGATCCTGTGGATCGCGAAGGCGCGTGCGGACGTGGATCTGGGATTCTACGAGGTGGACGACCGGGGTCGCGTCGTCGGCGTGGACTGGTGAAGGACGACCTCCTCGAGGTGGACGGGGGTCCGTCCCTGCGAGTCCGCGTGGGAGGAGAAGGCCCCGGCCTCCTCCTGCTCCACGGATTCGCCTCCGGGATCGACGGGTGGCCACCCGGCGAGCTCGAGCGGCTCTCCCGCACGCGACGGGTCGTCGCGCCGGATCTCCCGGGCCATGGCGCGAGCGGACCCGCCGGGCCGGGTGACGCCACCCCCGAGCGGCTCGTCGCGGTCGTGGATGCGGTTCGGCGACGCTACCTCGAGGGACACGAGGTCACGATCCTCGGCTATTCGATGGGGGCACGACTGGCGCTGACCGCGCTCGCGCGACGCCTTCCGATCGATCGCCTCCTCCTGGAGAGTCCGAACCCGGGGCTCGAGGCGGCCGAAGATCGCGCGACGCGCACCCGGTGGGACGACGGGTGGGCCGACCGGTTCGCCTCCGAGCCGACGGAGGCGGTACTCGATGCGTGGCTGGATCAACCCATCTTCGCGACCCGGCGCGCTCTTCCGCCGGAGGCCAAGGCGCACCAGCGTCGGGTGCGGTACGGTGCCGACGGCCCTTCGCTCGCGACGTTTCTCCGGGAGTTCGGCACGGGGCGGATGCCGCCCACCTGGGATGCCCTCTCGGCAACGGGGATCCCCCTCCGGATCCTCGTCGGCGCGCGGGACACCCGCTACGTCGAACTCGCCGCACGGATCCGGGCATGCGGGTCGGATGTCGAGGTGACCGTGGTGGAGGGGGTGGGGCACGCACCCCACATGGAAGCCGCAGGCCGGTGGGGAGCATGGGTCGACGCGACTGCGCCGGGACTCGGCGCCGGTTCCTGACGCGCGTCGGGGTCGTGTGCTCGTGGGGCTGGTCGAAGACGGGCCCAGCCCCCACCTTTGCAGATGGAGCGCATCTCCAACCGAAATCCGGCCTTCCGATGAGTGACCTGTTGCTATCCATTCTCGTGATCGACGATCAGGAAAGCGTCGTGGACGTGATCCAGCACGGTCTCACGCAGATGGGACATTCCGTCACCCCCGCGTTCACGGGCGAGGAGGGGCTGGAGAAGGCATCGGTGACATCGTTCGACGTCATCGTCCTCGACGTCATGCTTCCGGGCATGAGCGGGTTCGAGGTCGCGCGGGAACTCAGGGATCGAGGCGTCACCACGCCGATCCTCATGCTGACCGCCCGGGACGAGGAGCACGACGTCATCCACGGACTCCGGCAGGGGGCGGACGGGTACCTTCCCAAGCCCTTCCGGATCGGTGAGCTGGAGGCGCGCCTCGTCGCTCTCAAGCGGCGGGTCGGAATGGAGAAGAACACCGTCCTTCGTGTTGGTGACGTGGAGCTCGATCGGGTGAAGCGCGAGGTCCGCCGGGCCGGCGTCGAGGTGAACCTGACCAACATCGAGTTCAAGCTCCTCGAGACGCTCATGCTCAAGCCCGGTCGCGTCTTCTCGAAGGACGAGCTGCTGCGCATGGTCTGGGGACTCACCTTCGACCCCGGGACCGGGGTCCTGAACGTTCATCTCGGAAATCTCCGAGGCAAGATCGAGGCCGAGGGAGGATCCAGGCTCGTCGAGACCGTCCGAGGGCACGGGTACCGAGTCACCCCGGACGACGAGGATCCGTCCTGACTCCGGAGGGCCTCGACGGATTTCTCATCGGCGTGCTGTCCGATACGCACGGACTGCTCCGAGAGGAAGTGCTCGCCGAACTGAGGGGTGTCCAGTCGTTCTTCCACGCGGGTGACGTGGGCTCGGTCCAGATCCTGGACAGGCTCTCGCGGGAGGCACCGCTGCACGCGGTCCGGGGGAACACCGATTACGGCGCCGTAGCGGACCGACTTCCGTTGGACGTGGTGCATGATCTGGACACGCCGGTCGGTGTGCTGCGCGTGTACATGAAGCACATCCGGGAGGACATCGACCTCGATCCTCCCGCGGCGGACATCGACGTCGTGATCACCGGGCACACCCACCGGCCTCTCGTGGAGGAGATCGACGGTGTGCTCTGGCTGAACCCGGGCAGCTGTGGCCCTCGCCGCTTCGACCTGCCCGTGAGTGTCGCCCGACTGCGCGTGACCGAAGACGGCCGGCCGGTGGCGGAGATCGTCGAGCTCGACGTCTGACCGGCGCCGTGAACTCGGGCGACCTCCGAGCCCCTGTCCGGGCGCACCTCCGGAGGTGGAGAAGCGGGTGTGGGGACGCCCCGCTGCGAGGGACGAATTCGGTGGTGCCCCTTCCGGCGGCGCATCCGGCACCCCAGCGTTGGGCATGAACCAGGACCACCTACGTGCCGACGAGGCGCTCGCGACGCTGTACGCCGATATCCCGCTCGCCCGGGCTCTGGGGATCGAGATCGTCCACCGCGGCCCCACCCGGGTGGAACTCACCGCCCCGTTCGAACCCAATCGGAACGGGCACGGAACCCTCTTCGGCGGGAGTGCGGTCTCGATCGCGCTGATCGCCGGGTGGCTGCTCGTGCACGGATGGGTGGAGGCGGCGGGGACCGACGCGGACGTCGTGATCCACCAGCTGGACGCGCGCTTCGACGTCCCGATCGACGGGAACGCGCGCGCGACGGCGGACGCGCCGCCGACCCGAGCGCGGGAACGGTTCGAGAAGACGCTCGACCGTCGTGGGCGGGCCCGCGTGGACATCCCGATCCGGGTGGGCAGCGTCGACACGTCGACGGCTACGGAACTGGTCGGTCGCTACGTGGCGCTGCGGCACGGCTCGTAGCGCGGCGCCACGGCGCGGCCTCGAAACGGCGGCATGCGCCGGAAGTGGCGACGAGCCCCGCCCGGGGTCAGGCGAAGAACCCGGGTGGAGGCTCCGCGGGCAGGCCACCTCGGCGTACCAGACGGACCCGTCCGATACCGAACAGCTCACGCAGCGCGGGGAGCGTTCCGTTCATCGGGTCGACCGTCAGGGAGCGCGAGCGGAAGCGCGGCGCAGCCGCCCCGTTGTCGGATCCCAGCGTCAGCTCGACGGGCGTCTCGCCCGGGTGGGACGTCAGCACCTTCTTCGCCCTGCTGAACACCTCGGGCTCCAGATCGGCCCCGATCGGAAGCTCGATCTGGACCGCGAGCGTCCCCGACGACGGGAGATCGGCGAGCGGATGCACGTCGTCCAGGAAGATCGGTGGATCCTCCGAGTCGCGGTCGCGATCGCTGACCTGCCCGCGCAGCAGCACGACCGCGTCGTCGACCAGCATCTCCTTCGATCCCTGCCAGACGTCCTTGAAGGCGAGCACCGTCGCGGTCCCGTGGAAGTCCTCGACGATGATCTTCCCCCATTCCGAGTTGTCCCGCCGCGAGATCTGCCGCGCGACGTTCGTGACGACGCAGGCGAGCTCGACCTTGCGGCCGGCCTGTTCCTGGAGCGAACGCGTGTTCACGGTGTCGAATGCGCCGACGACGTCGCGGAAGCGGTCGAGGGGATGACCGGAGATGTAGAATCCGATCGACTCCTTCTCCCGCTTGAGCCGCGTGGCCTCGTCCATCTCCGGTACGGTCGGGAGTTCGGGGTCCTGACGCTCCAGGCCCGGCGTGCCACCCCCGAAGAGGTTCTCCTGACCGGCTTCCTCCTCCGCCTGCCGCGCCTGCACCTCGGCGTGCGCGGTGTCCAGCCCGGCGAGCAACTGCGCACGGGTCCCGAAGGCGTCGAGCGCGCCGGCGCAGATGAGCGCCTCGCAGGCGCGCTTGTTGAGCGCACGGGTGTCGATCCGGGTGAGGAAGTCGAACAGCGATGTGAAAGGACCATCCGCGCGAGCCTCGAGGATGGACTCGACCGCGCTCGAGCCGACCCCGCGGACGGCGCCGAGCCCGAACCGCACCTGCGTTCCACCGATCGCGGTGAACTTCCACCCCGACTCGTTCACGTCGGGCGGCAGGACCTCGACCGGCTCGTCCAGCCTCGGGAGGTGGCGCGGCAGCTCGCGGCACTCGGCGATGTACTTCACCACGTCGTCGGTCTTGTCGAGCACCGACGACAGCAGCCCCGCCATGAACTCGGCCGGGTAGTGGGCCTTCAGCCACGCGGTGTGGTACGAGACCAGCGAGTAGGCCGCCGAGTGCGACTTGTTGAAGCCGTAGCGACCGAAGGTCTCGATCTGGTCGGCCAGCTCCTTCGCGACCCCCTCGTCGACGCCCCGCTCGACCGAGCGCTCGACGAACTTGCCGAGCTCCTTCGCGATGAGGTCGGCCTTCTTCTTTCCCACCGCCTTCCGGAGCACGTCCGCTTCGCCGAGCGAGAAGCCGGCGAGCACGTTCGCGATCCGCATCACCTGCTCCTGGTAGACGATGATGCCGTACGTCGGCTCCAGCGTCTGCTCGAGGTCGGGGTGCGGGTACGAGACCTCCTCGTTGCCCAGCTTCCGGCGGATGTAGACGTCCGTCATGCCGGAGTCCAGCGGACCCGGCCGGATGAGTGCGTTGGTGGCGACCAGGTCCTCGAAGCGGTCGCAGCGCATGGCGCGGAGCTTGTCGGAGGCCAGCGACGACTCGAACTGGAAGACGCCGCTGGTGCCACCGCGCGCGAGCATCTCGTAGACCGCCGGGTCGTCGAGCGGCACGTCGTCCATGCTCTCGTAGACCTCGCCCGTCTCGGGGTGTTTCAGCGCCCCGACCCGGGCCTTCACCGCCTCGACTGCGTCGTGGATGACGGTGAGCGTCTTCAGCCCGAGGAAGTCCATCTTGAGCATGCCAGCCTCTTCCAGGCTGTTCATGTCGTACTGCGTGACGACCATCGCGTCGTCGTCGTCCGCCGACTGCTTGCCGGTCTGCACGCACACGGGCACGTAGTCGTCGATGGGTCCCGGCGCGATGACCACGCCCGCGGCGTGCACGGATGCGTGTCGACTGAGACCCTCGAGGGTCATCGAGTAGTCGAAGAGGCGCTTGTGGCGATCGTCCTGCCTGTAGAGCGCCTTCACCTCCTTGAGCCCCTTCACCGCCTCCTCGACGGTGAACGACTGTCCGGGTGCGTTGGGGATGAGCTTCGCGATCCTGTCGGTTTCCGAGGGCTCGAACCCGAGCGTCCGGCCGACGTCGCGGATGACCGCGCGGGCCTTCATCGTCCCGAAGGTGATGATCTGGCCGACCGCGTCCTTCCCGTACTTCTCGCGGGTGTAGTCGATCACCTCGCCCCTGCGCTCGAAGCAGAAGTCGATGTCGACATCCGGCATCGAGATCCGCTCGGGGTTCAGGAAACGCTCGAAGAGCAGGTCGAACTCGAGCGGGTCGATGTTCGTGATCCCGAGCGCGTAGGCGACCATCGATCCGGCTGCCGAGCCTCGCCCGGGTCCGACGGGGATGTCCTGCTCCCGCGCCCAGCGGATGAAGTCCTGGACGATCAGGAAGTAGCCGGCGTAGCCCGTCTCGAGGATGACGCCCAGCTCGTAGTCGAGCCGTTCGCGCTGCACGTCGGTGAGGGGCGTGCCGTACCGCTCGCGGGCGCCCTCCCGGGTGATGTGATCGAGGAAGGCGTTCTCGTCCTCGTACTCGTCGGGCAGCGGGAAGGCGGGCAGGTGGTACGTCGTCTCGAGATCGAGCTCGACCTCGTCCGCGATCCGGAGCGTGTTCTCGAGAACGTCCGGTCGATCGGGAAACCGTTCCGCCATCTCCGGGGCGCTCTTGAAGTAGAGCCCCTCGTCGTAGCGCATCCGGTTCTCGTCCTCGAAATCCTTCCCGAGTCCGATGCAGAGCAGGACGTCGTGCGCCTCGTGGTCCTCCTCCTTGAGGAAGTGCGCGTCGTTGGTGGCGATGACGGGGAGTCCGATGTCGTCGCCGAGCTGGAAGATCTTCCGGTTGAGCTCACGCTGCCCCTCCGAGTCGTGTCCCTGCACCTCGAGGTAGTAGCGGTCGCGGAAGACGTCGGCGTACCAGGAGGCGGCCTCGCGGGCGGCGTCCCAGTCGTCGGTCATCAGGTTGCGCGCCACCTCGCCGGCCAGGCAGGCCGACGACACGATCAGCCCCTCGGAGTGCGCCCGCAGGACCTCGCGGTCGATCCGGGGCTTGTAGTAGAAGCCCTCCGTGTATCCGATGGAGGAGAGCTTCACCAGGTTCTGGTAGCCGGTGCGGTTCTGCGCCAGCAGCACGAGGTGGTAGTAGCTCTTGCCGCCCGCCTCACCCCGGATCCGGTCGCGGCGGTCTCCCGGCGCGACGTACGCTTCCATCCCCACGATCGGCTTCAGCCCGTCGGCGTGCGCCTGCTTCTGGAACTGCCACGCGCCGAACATGCAGCCGTGGTCGGTGAGCGCGAGCCCGGGCATCTCGTAGTGCTTCGCCCGGTGCACCAGATCGCGGAGCCGATTGGCCCCGTCGAGGAGAGAGAACTCGGAGTGGGTGTGGAGGTGGACGAAGCTCACGAGCGGGGGCGACGGGGGGGTGGTTCGGCGAGTGGACTCTCCATCCTACACGCGCATGCCTCCGGCTCAAAAAGTCGTCACGACCCGGTGACGAAACGACGCGGGATTCGGGCGGTCGGCGTCGCCGGTGGGATGTGATCGGGTGGACCGACCCTGCCCGCTTGCGACTGGCGCACCACCTCGAAGGCGTGCCTCCGACCGGCCCCCGGCTTCTCACTCGGACCCGCAATGAACAACGTGTCCGGGGTCGCACCTAGCCGCCCGAAGTCGCCTCGGGCACACCGAGCTCCAACTCCGCGGTCCACGCCAGGTGCGGATCGGCGCTCAGGCGGATGCTTCGCTCCAGGGTCTCGCAGCTGTGCACGAGGGGTCCCTGGTACACGGTTCGGCCATTCACGACCACCTCGACGGGCCCTTCTTCCGGGATGATCTCCCGGCGGAGATGAAGCGCGAATCGGCGTACATGTCGTGTCGAAAGCTCGATCCTGCGGCCGTTGACCACGGCGTTCACGGCGATGGGACCGTCGGCGCCATCCGCCGCGGCGTCGGCGGCCACGACCGAGAGCCAGTAGTGGCGTGGAAACGCCAGGTCGTCGGACCGATAGGACAGGATGCGCGGATGCGGACGACCCACGTGCCGACCCAGGAATTCCAGAGTCAGGTCGTCGTCCGTCCGCCCGATGAAGACCTCGTGGCCCAGATCGGAGAACATCTGCACATCGGCCGGCGCCTCCCGCGTCCCGAGGTGCCGGACCGTCTCCACACTGGATCCCGGCAGGATGACGTCGTCGTCGATGCCGTGCAGAAATCGGAGCGGGAGGGATCGAGTGTTCTCGGGATGGGGGAAGCGCGAATCCTCGGCGGTGAACAGACCTGCGCCCATGGCCGAGACGGCCGCGGTGAAGCGCTGAGGCCAAAGGCTGGAAAAGAGGAAGGTGCCCGTGCCGCCATTGCTCAGGCCCGTCAGGTAGACCCGCTCCGGATCGATGTTGTACCGGCGCCAGATCTCCTCGATCAGGGCATCCAGCATGGCCGCGGACGAGGGATCCCACCAGACACCCCGGGCGTGGGGATAGACGGTGAGATACGGCGTGTCCCGGAGCGCGTGGCTGGCAGTGCGCTCGCCGGACATCGCGCCCCCCGAGTTGCCCGAAAGAAAGACGAGGAGGGGGGACGGGGCGTCGCCACGGTACCCGCGTGGCACCCGGACCACGTAGGGCGATCCTTCGAATCCCTCGGAGGTCATGTGCTCCAGCCGCGTGCCGGTCGCGCTCCAGGGACGTCGTCGGGTCGCCACGACCGCCTGGGTCCAGAGGGGACTGGTGGTACACGATCCGACCTCGGCCCCCGTTCGTTCGGCATCCGCCCTGGCGAGGGCCACGGCGGTCGCCACGTCGAAGTCCTCCGCCTCGCCCGTCCCTCCCGGGAGCCAGGCCGGCGCCTCCCCCGTGGCTCGCCGCAGCATCCGGCTCAGCCACGGCCGACCACCGGCGTCGAGTACGGCCCGGCCCGAGTCCGAAAGTTCGTCGACGCCGATGCCGTCGCGGATCATCACCCCGAGCGCGGCCTTCACGGACTCCGATCTCCCGGACCGGATGAGCCGGTCGAGGTCGTCCACGGGAGCGCGTGGACGATCCGAAACGTCGACGCCGCGCAGGGCGGCCAGCCGCACGGCCGGGTCATCGAGCCACTCCGCCAACGATTCGTCCCGGGTGTGGGAGACGAGTTCCAGCGTCACCCGCTCCTCGATGCGCTCGAAGTTGAAGCCCGGATACTTCGCCTGGTATTCGAGGCGTCGGATCAGCCCGCTGTCCGGACAGAACCAGTAGCGGATCCGGAACGCCGAGTCGGGCGTCGCCACCCTCGGGATGTACGCACGCCCATCTCCGCGACCCTCGATCCTCGCGCAGGTCTCACGTTCGAACTCCTCCATGTCCGCCACGACGAACCGGGTGGCGAGGCCCGGCCGGGCCTCCCACTCCACACCGGGCGAGAGCTCGGGTGGCAGCATCTGGAAGGGGTTGGCATCCCATACGGCCTTGCTGCTGCGCCCGAGATCGACGGTGATGCCGTACGCGGGCCTGCCTCGCTCGGTGATCCAGTTGGCGTGCGCGATGGTGGTATCCACCGCGGGTGGGGTCAGGGGAGCACCGTCTCCGGGCCCGAGATTCGCCGGCGCCGTACTTTCCGACTCGACGAGGTTACGCTGCGTGGCGACAACCCATCCGCGAGCGCCGTCCCGCTCGGTCTCGCTCAACACGAGGATGTGGGTATCGAACACGGCCTCGAGGGTCCGTGGGCGCCCCGCCGCCCCCTCACGCGCCTGATCCGTCGGAGCCAGCCCGAAGAGGACGGTGGGGTCCACGTCGCGCGTGTAGTGCTCACGGTATGTGAGCCGGTCCCCCGGCCGGAGCCCGTATTCTCCCGGCGTGACCCGCCGGGCATCCGCGGGATCCTCGAGGCCGTACGCGCCGGCGGCGTGGACGCGTGAGACCTGCTCCGATGTCAGCCCGAGGAGCAGGAGTACCGCGACCAGCGCGAGCAGGCCCGGGCCGATTCGCTTGATCCACTTCATCCGGCATGCCTCCCGATCGACACACGGCGTCGACGGACCCTCCGTCGGCCGACGCCCGACGATCCGCAGTGTGACGCGCGCGGCGGTGTACCGCCAGCGGAGGCTCGGGCGTCCCCCCGGGCTCGGGGCTGCTCCGATACGGAGGCGATCGCGAAGGCGAGCCGGATCGACGCGACGATGACAGCCCCTCGATGAGCGCCCCCCCGGGCCGAGCGCCTCTCCGCCGTTCAGGCGGCCCTCAGTTCGTGTTCTCGTTGTAGACGTGCATGTCCCGCTGCGGGAAGGGGAAGGAGAGGCCCGCCTCCTCGACGCCTTCCTTGAGGGCCTTCGTGAGGGCCCACTTCGTCGCCCAGTAGTCCTCGGTCTTTACCCAGGGCCGGACGACGAAGTCGACCGACGAGGCTCCGAGCTCGTTCACCTCGACGACCGGCGCCGGGTCCTCGAGCACGCGCTCGTCCGCCGTGATGATCCGCTCGATGGTCGACTTGGCCAGATCGAGATCATCTCCGTAGTCGACGCCGATCACCAGATCGATACGGCGGGTCTCGTTCGCGGAGAAATTCTTGATCGTGTCGCCGGAGATCTTCGAGTTCGGCACGATGATCCGGATGTTGTCGGGAGTGCGAAGAATCGTGGTGAAGACCCCGATCTCCTCGACGCTCCCGGACGTGCCGCCCGCGTCCACGAAGTCGCCGACCTGGAAGGGTCGGAAGGTCAGCAGCATGACGCCCGACGCGAGGTGCGACAGCGTCCCCTGGAAGGCGAGGGCGATGGCGAGACCCGCGGCACCGACGATGGCGACGAAGGAGCCCGTCGGGAATCCGAGGACCGTGGCCGCACCGATGAAGACACCGGTCAGCAGCGCCGCGTAGGCGAGGTTGGCGAAGAACGGCACGAGGGTCGCATCCGCGCCACCGCGCTCCGCGGCACGGCGGACGGTGCCCCGGGCCACGCCCGCGACCCAGCGACCGATGACGACGATCGCGAGGGCGCCGAGGAGCTTGAACCCCCACTCGGTGAGGAGCGTGAGAGAGAACTGTCCGAAATCCATCGAGGAATCTCCGGGAGGGGTACGTGAAGCGGGAGGAAGTACCGCGAGTGTATCCGCGTGCCCCGCGAATGTTCAGGCACCCATGGCCCGACGACGCGCGACGCGCCCTACTGGCCGCGCGTCTGTCCGCGCGTCCGCGGTGACGACGATTCGGACCCGGTCACGAGGCTGTCCACGCCCACGACCATCACCTCGGGATCGCGGGCGTCCACCCGGGCGAGTGCGTGGTCCGGCGGCTCACGCTGGACGAACAGCTTGAGTCGACGTTCCCTGCCGAAGCCGTACCTCGTGTGACGAATCTGCTCGAGGCATGCGTCGATCTCCCCGGGCGTGAAGGCACCCCCGGTCCACCGGGTCCAGACGTAGACCATGGCTCCGTTCCGGAGCGTCCCCGCGACATGGATGTCGTACCCGTCTCCCCAGAGGCCCCCGACCTCCCGGGCCGAACTCCCCAGCAGCTCGGCCGCCCCGGGCGTCCCGAGCCACTCGCGCACGAGGATCGGCAGGACCCGCGCCGTATGGGCGTCCACCTCCGGCTCCACGGCGTCCCAGAGGTCCGAGGCCGCGTGCACGCCGAGGCGATCCCACAGGGGGAGGATCGCCGCGAACCAGAAGCCGGTGTGCGGGTCGGTCAGGCGCCATCGACGACTCCGGGTGCGTGGATGGGCGTCCAGAGAGCGTTCCCCGACGACCATGCCGAGCTCCTCGAGCGTCTTCATGTACGGGCCGAGCTGGCCGCTCGAGGAGAGGTCGCCGACGGCTTTCCTGACCTGTCCCCACTCGCGGCCTCCGCGGGCCAGAGCGGAGATGGCTCGAAGGTATCGCTCCGGGCGCTGGAGGTCGGCGACCACCGTATCGATCGTGTGGGTCAGAAAGGGCGCCGGGGGCTGAAGCAGGAGGGTCCGAACGTTCGCGGCGACGGACCGCCCGGGGTCCACGGACTCGTGGAAGGCGGTGGATCGACCGAAGACGGCGGCCGCCCGTACGCGATCGTCCGGAGGCCACGGGACGTCGCGGGTCAGCCAGACCGCGGCCGGGAGTGGATCGAGGCGGAGGTGGTCGTGCGGCAGGTCCTGGACCCGTTCGACGATGCCGCTCGCTCCAGCCAGGACGAGGTGGACCGGAAGCGCCTGCCCCCGGATCGCCGCCCACGCCTCGAGGAGCGCGTCCCAGCCCGCCACGGGGAGACGATGGGCGTCGTCCACGATCCACAACCGCGCGGGCGCGCGGGCCACGGCCTCGAGCCAGAACCTCCAGATGTCGCTCCAGTCGCTGTCGGACCCGACGAGCGGCGCGGCGCCGTGCCCGGACTCGGGCCCTGGCGGGTCTCCGGGGTGGCCGCGTCGAAGTCCCCGGACG
>DATFJS010000290.1:0-5647 GCA_035269045.1 Longimicrobiales bacterium
GCGGACGGCGACGGGGATCTCGACGTCTTCCACGAGTTGCGATCCAGCTACATGCGGTACGTGGAGAATGTCGGCACCCCCGAGGAGGCCCGGTACGAGACGGTTCAGGACTCGGTGCGCGTCGTGGGCGGGGGTGCGCTCTTCGCCGACGCACAGAACATCCCATTCTTCATCGACGTGGACTGCGACGGGGCGTTCGACGTTTTCCTCGGTCGCATCGACGGGACGGTCTCCCGGTACGAGTTCGCCGGCTTCGACGGACGCGTCCCGACGGTCGAACTCGTCGCGGATCGGTTCGAGAACATCGAGATCGTGGCCGAGATGGGGGTCGCCGGTCAGAATCGGGGTGGTCCGGGGCCCACGGCGAAGCACGGCGCCAACTCGATGGCCTTCGCCGACTATGACGACGACGGAGACCCGGATCTGTTCTGGGGCGACTTCTTCGAGCCCGGGCTTCTGCTGATCGAGAACATCGGCACCTGCACCCGACCGGATCTCGACGTCGAGCCGGAGCTGATTCCCGCTGATCGCGAGGTGTCGACCAGCGGATACAACGCCCCTGCGCTCGTCGATATCGATGCGGACGGAAACACGGATCTCGTGATGGGCGTGCTGGGCGGCGCCTTCAACGCGAACCGGACCGCCGCGAACAACCTCTACTTCTACCGCGGCACGGGCGCCGACAGCTTCGAGTTCGTCACGTCCCGGTACCTCGGCCAGATCGACATCGGGTCGGACGCGGTTCCGGCCTTCGGCGATCTCGACGGCGACGGTGACCTGGATGTGTTGCTGGGCTCGAGGCTCGACCCCGAGAGTGCGGATGCGCCGCCGTTCCGCCACTACGAGAACACCGGCACGGCCCGGGCGCCGCGTTACGTGTTCGCCGGCACGCTGGACGACGTCGCCTACACCAACTCCGCCCCCGAATTGGGTGATCTGGACGGCGACGGCGACCTGGATCTCCTTCTGGGTACGTTCAACCGCGACGTGCGGTGGTTCCGGAACGATGGAACGGCCGCCGCCCCGGTGTTCGTGTCCGCATCCGAAGAGCCGATCGCCGACCTGCCGCGAGGGAGCTACGCGACGCCGGCACTCGGGGATCTGGACGCCGACGGTGACCTCGACCTCGTGGTGGGTGAGTCGTCCGGAGAGCTCAACCTCTTCGAGAACGTGGGGACGAGCACCTCCCCCGACTTCCAACTCGTGACGGAGAATCTCGCCGAGATCGACGCGGGGTCGCGGAGCAGCCCGACGCTCGTCGACGTGGACGGGGACGGTGATCTGGACCTCGTGATCGGGGACGAGTCGGTGGGACTCATGGTGCACAGGAACATCGGCACACCCCAGTCGGCGGAGTTCGAGACGACCGGTACGGCCCTCGGTGACTTCACGACGCGGCTCGCGCAGCCGCGATTCGTCGACATCGATGCGGACGGCGATCTGGACCTCGTCGTCGGCGATCAGGGCGGGGGGCTTCACTTCTACCGCAACGGGGCTCGCTGAGACGGTGGGTCGGCGTTCCGACCCCGGCTGGCGAGACCGTGCCGCGCTCGACCTCCTGACCCGGCGCGTCCTCCCGGGGCTGCCGTCGGTCCACGACGGCCCGCTGCTTCTGGCGGGTGAGCCCTCCGCGGGCGTCGATGTCGGAGATGGCCGCGACCTTGTCCGGTGGGACCGGATGGCGAGCTCCCGGGGGGTCGGCTCGACGCTCCCGTCGGCATCCGGCATGGCCGTGGCCGCGATTCGCATGCCGCGGTCCCGGGCCGCCCTGGACTTCATGGTACGCGCCGTCGCGCCCACGCTCCGTGACGGGGGACTGCTGATGGTCTACGGGGCGAACGACGAGGGTACGGGCGCCGCCACCCGTGAACTCGGCGAGCTCGGGATCGAGGCCCGCACATGGGCGACCGGAGGACGGTGCCGGGCCATCGGTGGCGTGCTGGAGGCGTCCCCGATGCCCATCGATCTGGGCGATGTCGCATGCGTCGCCCCGATCGATCTGCCCCACGTGGGAGAGCGGGAGTGGCTCGGCTACCCCGGTGTCTTCGCCGCCGGTCGGCTGGATGCCGGAACACGTCTCCTGCTGCGTACGCTGTCGGCCATCGCGCCCGGGATCCGGGTGCTCGACTACGGCGCGGGCACCGGAATCATCGGCGCGGTGGTCGAGGAGCTGGGGGCCGAACGGGTCACCCTCCTGGAGCCCGATGCGCTCGCCGCTGCCGCGGCCCGCAGGAACGTGCCCGACGCCCGGGTCGTCGAGGGCGCCGGATGGCGAGTGCTGGGGAAGGAGCGGTTCGACCTGGTGGTCGCGAACCCTCCCTACCATCAGGGGAAGGCGGAGACGGTGCAGCCGGTCCTCGACTTCATTCGCGGTGCGCCCGACCATCTCGAACCGCACGGTCGACTCCGGTTCGTGGTGCAGAGACGACTCCCCGTCGAGCACGAGCTGAGTCGGTGGTTCGAACGGGTGGAGGTGGTGGCCGACGAGGGCCCCTATCGCGTCTGGGAGGCCGGCCCCACTCTGTCCGGCGTCAACGCAGACTAGACCGAAACGGGGCGCCGTCCGACCACGACGACGCCCGCACACGAGGGGACGGATGTTCGCACAGGTGATCACGGTGTTCGCCGCACTCACGATCTTCGCCGTCGTCACGTCGGTCGCGATCTGGGCGGGTCTCGCAGTCCCGTCCGGGCGACGTGTGCTGCGCCGATGGTTCGGGCGGGGCGGACGCGAGCTGCTGATCGGGGCCTGGCTCGTGGCCGCGGCCGCCATGGTCGGAAGCCTGTACTTCTCGAACAGCGGCCTCGAGCCCTGCCGGTACTGCTGGTACCAGCGGATCGCGATGTATCCGCTGGTCTTCGTGCTGGGGGTCGCCGTCCTGCGCCGGGACATCGACGTATGGCGCTACGTTCTGCCGCTCTCGATCGGTGGAGGACTGCTCTCGATCTACCACGCGGCGCTGCAGCTGCAGCCCGCGCTGGAGGTCACCGAGTGCGCCGTGACCGCTCCCTGCACCCTCCGCTACTTCGCGGTCTGGGGCTGGATCTCGATTCCGTGGATGGCCGGAGCCGCCTTCCTCTGGATCACGACGCTCGTATCGGCTGCTGCGATTCTGAGGCGTCGCCCGACGGACGAGACGGCGCCTCCTCCGGCGCACCCCTGACCTTCGCCGAGACGTTGTAGCGGTATCCGATCCAGATCAGCGAGAGGCCGATCAGCTCCATCACGTACAGCACCTCGGTGTGTCCCATCCGGGTCGCGGTCCCCCCGATCCCCGGCAGGATCGCACCGATCGCGATGTAGATGTTGCCGATCACCCGATTCCGGGCCTCCACGACGCCCCGGAACTTCCAGGCCGACCAGGCCGCGCCGCCCGCGAGGAAGATGAAGGCGTAGATGTTCAGGAAGGGGCTGAACAACCGCACTTCCTGCCACGCCATCACCGAGCCGGTCAGGCGGTGACCCTCGACCAGATCCATGTTGATCGGGGTGAGCAGCACGCCCACGGAGGCGATCGCCACCACGGTCACCAGCGCCCAGCTGAGCCGGTCCGCGGTCTTTCTGGAGAACAGAAGGTAGACCGTACCCTGCGCGAGCGGTGCGCCGCCGAGCAGAGCCCCGGAGATGTACCAGCTGCGGAAGATCGCCTCGTTCCAGCCGAACAGGGTCGTCCACGACTCCGTGAACGTACCCACGCCGTAGAGCGCGATCCCGGCGGCCCACCACAGGAGGTGCGGCGCCTCCTTGCCCTGCTCTCGTCGCTCCTTCCACCGTCGGTAGACCCGCGGTGCGAAGAGGATCGCGACGATCGTCGTGATGATCGGGAGGTAGTGGACCAGACCGGGACCGTTCATCAGAAGCCGACGGTGTAGGTGAGGAGGAAGGCGCGTCCCGGCTCGGGCCGGAAGAACGTCGCGTTCGTCGACTCGGCGTAGAGCTCGTCGGTCAGGTTCATGACGGCGAGCGTGAGCGAGTGACGCGTTCCGGCGACCTCGGCGACCTCACCCCCGAATCGGAGGTTCTGCACCGTGAAGCTCGGAAGCACCTCGCCGATCGGGTTGTCGAGGATGGTCACGTCCTTACGCTCACCGCTGTGACGCAGGCGCCAGTCCGCGAACCACCGGCCGTCGTCGGACATCCAGCCGAGCGTGCTCGTGAACACGGAGGAGTAGGAGTCGCCGACGGGCGTCTCCGGATCGTTGGCATCCTCGGAATCGAGCTCGGACCAGGTGCTCTCCGCCCGAAAGCCCGCCGGGAGCCGAAGCTCGGCCGCGAGTTCGTATCCGGTGAAGACCAGCTCGTCGACGTTGACGTTCTGGAATGCGGGGAGCCCCTGGATCTCCACCGGCTGGCCCTGCGCGTCCAGGATCGGCGCGACCGCGATGCCGTCGTCGATCCGGTTGCGGAACCAGAAGCCCTCGAGTGAGAACCGGTCGTTCGTGAACCGGGCCCCGAGATCGACGTTGAGGCTCTTCTCGGCCTGCAGGTCGAGGTTGCGAGCCTGGTAGCCGGCACCCTCCGGCGTCGGACCGTCGAAGAAGCGCTCGACGAGGTTGGGCGTCCGGAAGGCGCTTCCGACCGCGCCGATGAGCGAGAAGGAGTCGGTGATGTCGTAGATGGCATTCACCGCGGCGACCGCGACGTCGTCGGAATCGTCGACCGGCTGCTGGTCCGGCAGGCCCTCGGTGTCGAAGGTCTCCGCGTTGGTGTTCTGGTAGCGCACGCCACCGACCAGATTGAGACGGTCGCTGACGTCGACGTCCGCCTGCACGAAGGCGCCTGCGCTGAAGAACTCGGCCGTCGGAATCTGCGGACGGTTCGAGACCGTGGTCTGCGGCGGCCCGAAGCCCACGATCGTCGTGACGGCTTCGTCCGTTCCCTCGGCTCGATCACGGAACCCGTCGACCCCGTAGGTGAGCAGGAGGCGCTCGCCGAGAAGCTTCTGCGCCTCGGCGCGGAAGCCCCAGGTCGAGACCTCCGTGTCACCGCGCGTGTCGAACTCGAGACCCGCCTGGGGCGCGTTCGGAATCCCGAAGCTGGTGAAGAGCGAGAGCTCGAGAATGCGGTCGTTGTTCTGCGTGTAGCCGAGAATCTCGACCCGATCCGCGAGCGCGCTGCCGAGCTCCTCGAACCGGAGCCCGCCCGTGAACTTCCGGAAGCTCTGCTCGGGATAGTTGATCGCGACCTCGGCCTCGCCCGGCGCGTAGTCCGCCGGGGCGACACGGCCGAAGCCGGCGTCGTCCGCATCGTAGGACTCGAACTGTGCGAACACGTTCGCGCTGCTCGAGAAATCGTATCCGAGCCTCAGGTCGAAGCTCTGGTCTTCCACACCGGTGCCGAGCACGGTCACGGCGTCTCCGAGCGTGATGTTCCCGAACGATCCGGAAGGCGCCTCGTAGGCGGAGGTCTCGCGGGTGCTGGCGCCCAGCTGCCAGCCGAAGTCGCCGGTGCGTCCGGAAAAGCGGCCCGAGAAGCGATTCTGGTCGCCGGCCTCGCCGTAACGGTAGGAGGCCCGACCACGGACACCATCGGCCGGCGGCGTGGTGGTGATGATGTTGATCACGCCACCGATCGCATCCGACCCGTACAGGACCGAGGCCGGTCCACGAACGACCTCGACGCGATCCACGGCGTCGATGTCGACGA
>DATFJS010000291.1:0-11848 GCA_035269045.1 Longimicrobiales bacterium
CTCTCCCGCAACTCGCGGTGGCTGGACTGGCTCGGGGCGGACGGACTCGTGCGACGCATGGTGATCGCGGTCGTCAACGTCGCCGGCGGAGAGAGCCCGTCGGAGCAGCTCCCGTTCCTCGAGCCGTCCGACACCTTCCAGGTCCTCGTGCAGGACGGGCGCACCTATGCGGACCCCGCGAACGGACGCCGCTACGACGGGATCGTGCGCGCGATCACATCGCTCGACGCCCGGGCGACCGCACGATTCTACCGGGGGATCGGGCCGTTGATCGAGGCGGCGTGGCGCCCGCTGGGTCTGGTGGATCGCGAGTTCGACGACGTGGCGGGGGAGGCCGTCCGGGTCGTGCTGGACGCCGAGGCCCCGACCGGTCCGGTCGAGGTGGTGCAGGACGGGGTCGTGTGGGCGTACGCGAACCCGGATCTCGAGGCCCGCTCACCCGCGGCCAAGCACCTCATGCGGATCGGGCCCGACAACCTGCTGCGGCTTCAGGACTGGGTGCGGGCCTTCGCGGGGGCCAGCGGAATCGGTCGCTGACCGCCGGAATCGGTCGCTGATACGGGCAGCTTACTCGGCGCTTTCGGTGATGAACCGGTTGCCGGTGGGGGAGCGGAGACGCTCGAAGAATCCCGCCACGTAGGTGTCGCCCGGATCCTGGCAGAGTCGAGCGATCGAGCCCTCCCGCACCACCGTCCCCTCCTTCAGGATCACGACGCGATCGGCGAGCGTGACCACGTCCTCGAGGTCGTGCACCACGATCAGCGTGGGGACCTCGCTGCGGCGAATCAGGGAGGCCAGCTCGATCTGGAGCCTCACCTTCAGCGGCAGGTCCATGTTCGAGAAGGGCTCGTCGAGCAGGAAGAGCCGCGGCTTCGGGGCGAGGGCCCGCGCGAGCGCGACCCGCTGCTGCTGACCCCCCGAGAGCTGGTGGGGGTGACGGTCGGCGTAGTCCTCCAGGCCGTTCAGGCGCAGCATCTCCATCACGCGTTCGGTGCGTTTCGTCCGAGACATTCCCCGCAGCCCGTAGGCGACGTTGTCGTGCACGGTGAGGTGCGGGAAGAGTGCGAACTCCTGGAAGACCATTCCGACGCCCCGCTTCTCCGGCTGGACCCATACGTCGTCCGAAGCGACTTCTTCCCCGCCGACACGGATCGACCCCTCGTCGGGGACCTCGAGGCCGGCCACGAGACGCAGCAGGGTCGTCTTTCCACACCCGCTGGCGCCCACCACGGCGGTCACCTGGCCCATCCCCACATCGAGATCGACACCCGCGAGCGCATCGTGATTCGCGCCGGGATACCGCTTCCGAAGTCCCCGGATCGTGAGCGCCGCCGACGGCGTGTCGCTCGGCGACGAGTCGCTGGACCGGGGATCGGAAGATGTGGGGGGCGGAAGCGTCACGGCGTCGAGGTCGGGCGGTCGAGGGAGCGATGGAGCACCGCCACCACGATCGACGCACTGGCGATGATGAGCAATGCCGCCGGCGCAGACTGGGCCACCTGCTCGTCGGTCGCGAGCTGGAAGGAGCGGGTGGCGAGGGTGTCGAGATTGAAGGGCCGAAGGATCAGCGTCAGCGGGAGCTCCTTGAGCACGTCGATCACCACGAGTGTGGCAGCCGCGACCAGCGATCCCCGCAGCAGCGGCAGCTCGATCCGGAACAGCGTCCGCAGAGGGGAGGCGCCGAGCGTCCGCGACGCCGAGGTCAGCGTGTCGCCGATCTTCTCGAGTCCCGACTCGACGGGGAGAAACGCCACGGCGAGGAACCGCACGACGTACGCGAAGATCAGCGCGCCGACGGTTCCGGCGAGCACGAGCGACTCGCCGCCGAACAGGAGCCGATCCACGGTGAGCGCCGTGGTCAGTACTCCGACGGCGATGACCGCCCCCGGCACGGAGTAGCCGAGGAGGGCGACGCGCGCGGTGGAGCGGAGAATCGGGGTGCGGTCGAGACGCGTCGCGAAGGCCAGGGGCACCGCGATGGCCACCGCGAGCAGGCCCGCGGCGCCGGCCAGACCCAGACTGTTGAGTGTCAGGCGAACGAAGCGCCCGTCGACCATTTCGGGCGCCGTTCGCAGGCCCCACGCGACGAGCTGCACCACCGGAATCACGAAGCCGAGCAGGAGCGGGAGCGCGCAGAACGCGACCGCGGCCGCGGCGCCCCAGCCACGGAGCCGATAGCGGGCCGCACCCCCCTTTCCGCCGACGCCGTGGTACTTCGCAGTTCCGCGCTGCCACCGTTCCGCCGCCAGCAGGACGAACACCACGAACATCAGGATCGCGGCCAGCCGTACCGCCGAGTCGAGGTCGCCCAGCGTGAACCACGCGCGGAAGATGCCCGTCGTGAAGGTCGGAACGCCGTAATACTTCACGGCGCCGTAGTCGTTGAGGACCTCCATCAGGACGAGCGCCACGCCGCCCGCGAGCGCCGGGCGGGCGAGGGGCAGCGCTACACGGCGGAGGACGCCGAGCGGCCCGTCTCCCAGGAGGCGCGCAGCCTCCAGCGCGGGTCCGGCGCGTTGCTCGAGGAGCGCTCGCGCCGGCAGGTACACGTAGGGGAAGAGGACCAGGCCGAAGAGCACGGCCACCACCTCGATCCTCATGACGTTCCAGTAGAAGAATCCGTCCTGCGCCCCGGGCACGACCATCCGTACGATCTGCTGCACGGGCCCGGTCACGTCGGCGATGGCCGCGTAGACGTAGGCCGCCATCCACGCCGGCACCGCCAGCGGGAGCACGAGCGCCCACCGGAAGATGCGTCGCCCGGGGAAGTCGCAGAGCGCCACGAGCCACGCTGCGCCCGCGCCGACGGTCAGGGCGACCACACCCGCCCCCACCATCAGGAAGAGGGTGTTGCCGATGTAGCCCGGCAGGAGTGTGCTCGCCACGTGCTGCCACGCGGAGCCGGTTGGACCCAGCGCGCGCAGCGGGACCGATGCGATCGGTACCGCGATCAGCCCGGCGATGCCGAGCGCGAGCGCCGTCCAGCCCCAGGGAAGGGACCGGACGGCGCGTCGCCAGGCCTGGATCCGGCTCAGCGCCAGCCGGCCCGGTCGAAGATCCGGACCGCCGTGTCGTTGAGCTCACCGAGCCGGGTGAGATCGAGCGTGTCCGCCTTGAACTCGCCCCAGGACTGCAGGGTCGGAGACCACTCGACACCCTCGAGCACGGGGTACTCTCCGTTGGCCGAAGCGAACAGCGACTGCGCCTCGGGGCTGGCGAGGAACTCGAGCAGACGGATCGCGTTGTCGCGGTTCGGGGCGTTCGCGGTCACGCCGCCGCCGCTCACGTTCACGTGCGTGCCGCGGCCGTCCTGGTTCGGGAAGAACACGGCGACCTGCTCGTAGACCCGCTGGTCCTCGGGGTCGTCGGACTCCGCGAGACGCACCGCGTAGTAGGTGTTCGCGACCGCCACGTCGCCCGCGCCGGCGGCAACCGCCTTGATCTGGTCGGTGTCCCCGCCGCTGGGCGGGCGGGCCATGTTGCGCACGACACCCTCGGCCCACTCCGTGGCCGCCTCTTCACCCTCGTGGGCGATGATCGAGGCCATCAGCGACTGGTTGTAGACGTTCTCGGACGAGCGGATGAGCACGCGGCCCTCCATGTCCGGGTCCGCGAGGTCGCCGTAGCCCGAGAGCGTCGACGGATCGACGCGGTCGGGGTGGTAGAAGATCACGCGGGCCCGCTGGGTGAGGCCGTACCACTGACCGTCGCTGTCGCGCAGCGGAGCCGGTACGTTGGCGTCGAGCACGTCGCTCCCGATCGTCTGCAGGAGGCCTCGGGTCTTCGCACGGTGCAGCCGCCCGGCGTCCACCGTGATCAGGACGTCCGCGGGGGAGGCCTCGCCTTCGCTCTCGAGCCGGGTGATCAACTCGTCGGCCGACGCCGTCACCACGTTGACGGTGATGCCCGTCTCCTCGGTGAAGCGGTCGAACAGACGCTGGTCGGCCTCGTAGTGGCGGTGTGAGTAGACGTTGACCTCGCCGGCGGTGGCAGCCGCGGTCTCGGCGTCGGCCGGAGCCGCGTCGGAGCCTGCGTCGGCGCAGGCGGTGGTCGCGAGCGCACCCAGCGTCGCGAGTACGGCGAATCGAGCGGAGCGGAAGCGGGTGGGGTTCATTGGTTTCCGGTGGTGGTGAGTCGAAATTCGAGATGAGGACGCGGTGCGGTCGATGTCAGCGGGCGATCCGGACGCCGACCTGCAGCGTCTGCGGCAGCCCGGGGCGCACGCCCGCGGGTCGGGCCGCGACGATGTAGCGGTCGTCGAGGAGGTTCTGGACCGCGAGATACGCCGTGGCGCCGCCCTGCACCTCGTAGTCGAGGCCCAGGCCGACGATCGCGAAGGCGTCGGTTCGCGCCTCGTCCGCGGGGTCGCCCTGTCCGGCCGACGTCCGCATCTCGGAGGCCGCGGTCAGGTCGAGGCGCCCGCTCCACGGACCGCGCTCCAGGCCGACCGACACGAAGCCCTGCAGCGTCGGAAGGTAAGGGAGACGGTCGCCCTCCGTGACATCCCCCCACGGATCGAAGTCGCTTTCGAAGGCGGTCTGGAAGGTCGCGCGGGAGAGCGTACCGCTGACCCGGATCGGCATGCGGAGGGCGGACGCGCCGCCGGCCAGAGGATCGACCGAGCCGGAGAGTTCCAGGCCGAGCGCGTGCACGGCGCCGCCGTTGAAGGCTTCGCCGGTACCGTCACCCCCCGTGGAGAGCGTGGACACGCCCAGGATGTTGTCGTAGTCCGAGAAGAAGCCGGTCACCTCGAACGAGGTGGAGCCGCTGCCGAGCCGCGTTCCGACCTCGTAGTTGACGCTCTTCTCGGCCTCGGTCTCGTCGTCGCTGCCGGGCCCCGGCGAGCCGAACCCGCGGTGGACGCCGGCGAAGAGCATGGCGCCCTCCGCAAGTTCGTAGCCGACCCCGATTCCCGGGATGAGCGCGGAGACCTCGCTCTCGCGCACGCGATCCGGGGTGCCGCGGGCGGCGTCCCCGGGGGCGTAGTCGGTGCGGGTGAGATCGATGCTCTCCCACCGCAGACCCGGCGTGAGCGTCCACGGCCCGGCCACGATCCGGTCCTGCACGTGGATCGCGACGGCGGATGCCGCCCCCACCCGATTGGCCTGCGTGCCGGGCGTGCCCGGTGCCGAGAGAATCATCTGCCCGTTCGTCATGGAGTACACGTCTTCCTCCTGGAAGCGGTCCTCCTCGTCCTCGTGGTATCGGATGCCGATCTCGAGGTCGTGCCGGACCGCGTCACCGAAGCCGACTCCGAAAAGCGTCTGGATGCCCTGCGAAAGGTACTCGCGGTTGTTGTTCCGGACGGTGAGCGCGTTCTCCGCGTCACCGCCCCGGAGCACGACGAGCGCGTCGGCGTTGTCCTCCGGGTTCGCGAGGACCCCGCCGATCGAGCGACCGAGTACGGACTGCAGCTTGTACCAGGAGCGCGCCGTCTCGTTGCGGTAGGCGGTCGTGGTCAGGTCGAGCCCCGACCGGAGCTGGACGAAGTGGCGCAGCTGGTACGTCTGGTGGTCTGCATTCATGACGTCTTCCTGCGACGCGGCGTAGCGGCGGTCCGGCGCGACGGCGAAGTCGGAGCGGGTGAGGCCGAGGTAGGTCTCGTCGGAGCGCTCGTCGTAGGCCTGCAGCTTGAGCTCGAGCTCCTGGTAGACGTCGGCGTCGAGGTCGGTGTTGACGCGGAACTTGGCGAGGTAGTCCTCGACGTCGAAGCCGGTGTTCCCGCCGCCGTCGAGCTGCTTGAAGCCGTCGGTGCGCGAGCGGTACCCCTCGACCAGCCATCCCCAGTGGGTGCCCGCGTCCCCGACGCGCCCTAGGAGGCGCTGGCTGTCCTCGGTGCCGCCCGAGGCGTCGAGGCTCAGCGAGAAGTCGGCGGGGATCGGCGTGGAGACCATGTTCACCGCGCCCCCGACCGTGCTCGGACCGTAGCGGATCTGGCTCGAGCCCTTCCGCACCTCGACGGCGCTCATGCGTCCGACGACGGGGAAGTAGTAGGCCGCGGGGGCGGCATAGGGGGCCGGCGCGATCAGGACTCCGTCCTCCATGAGCGTGATCTTCGCGCTTCGATCCACCCCGGTGCCCCGCATCCCGATGTTGGGCCGGAGGCCGTAGCCGTCCTCCTCGCTGACGTTCACGCCGGGGATCTCCCGCAGGAAGGCGTGCACGTCGTCGAAGACCACGGGCCGCTCCGTGAGGGCGCGCGTCCCGATCCGGTGCACCGAGCCGGGGATGCGGTCACGATCGACACCCTCGGAGAGCTGCGTACGCGACTGGAGCACGAGCAGCGGGTCGAGCGGGACGGGCGCCGCGGCGAGTGCGACGAGTGGGCGTGCCACGCCGGAAGCCGGGACCTGTACGCGCTGCTCCAGGATGGTCCGGCCGATGAGGTGGAAGCGGAGCGTCGCGGTGCCCGCGTCCACACCCGAGAGGCGGAAGCGACCCTCCTCGTCCGTCACCGTGCGGCGATCCGTCCCGACGACCTCCACCATCACCCCGGCGAGCGGCGCGCCCGCCTCGGTGGCCGTGACCCGACCGTCGATGAGGCCGGTGGTGCGCTCCTGAGCCGAGAGGGCGCCCGTCGCGGGACCGTGCCCGGTGATCGACCCGGCGGGGGCGAACAGTGTGCACGCGAGCACGGCGATGAGGAGGCGGGGGGTGCGGCCGGGTGAGGGAATGAATCGAGACATGTATGGAGGCAGTCGAAGCTGGCAGGTGGCGTGAGCCGCCCGGAACGGCTCGAGCGGATCGTCGTGTCGATGGGAATGAGAACCGTTCTCAATCCAGGGGCAATCAAGCGCCGATCCGACGTCGGGGCAAGGGTGGGGTGGGGGACGGGTCAGGCGTGGTCGAAGTCGTGTCGGCGTTCCATCGGCGGTAGCGGGCAGGGCGAGCTACGGTGGCTTGGCATCCGATCCAGCCCCGCCTACGTCGGTGACCCATGAGGCGATTCCGTCGCCCGCCGTCGTCGGTGACGGTCGTGGATGTCTCCCGGACCGTCGCCGCCCTTGCCGCCCCTGGGCCCAGTTGCTCGCCCACCGGGCACCGACGCGAAGCGTTGGTCGTGAGGTGCACCCGCTACGGTGTCCCGGCTGCCATGGTCAGGTGCGCATCCTCGCCGTTCTGACCGCCCCCGGGGTCGTGCGCCCAATCCTCCGGCACCTGCGCATCCCGGAGCATCCACCCCCGGTCCGCCCCGCACGCGGGCCACTGCAGACCGAGCTGCTCGCGGTCGACCCGCCCTCGCCCTGGGATCAGGACGGCCACCCGGCCACAGGCCGCGACCCCTTCGACCAGAGCCTCCCCGGAGACGACGGGACCTGGAGCGCCTGAGCCGACGCCCCGAAGGACCGGGGCTCGGCCGCCGCCTGCCGTCCACCCGCCCAGCCGCGCATCGTCGTGACCCGCTCGCTCATCCCGCTACCTGGTCGGGGCCTTCGGGTCCTCGGCCAGGAGATTCTCCTCGTCGCTGGCCAACCGATCCTCCTCGATCTGTCTGTCCACGGTGTCGTCCCGGGAGACGTCGCCCTGCCTGCGGCTGGCCGGGCTCGGCGGACGCGCCTCGGGCGGCCGGTCGGTGGGCGGACCCGGAAGCCGACCCTCGCCCTGCAGTCGGACGAGATACTCGGGGGACGGCAGGGAGATGCCGGCGTTCTCGAGCTCCAGCTTCACCAGTCGGACGGCCTCGCTGCGGACCCGCAGGTACTCGGCCGTCTCCTGGTCCACCCACCCGAGGAAGCGCAGGCTCACCCAGGACTCGCCCAGGTCCAGCACGATGGCCTCCGGGGCGGGCTCGTCCATGACGCCCTGCATGGATCGTAGCGTGCGCATCCCCACCTCCCGGGCCTCCGCGAGGTCGTCCCCGGTGCCCACCCCGACATCGAACTGGAAGCGGCGGCGAGGGTTGCGGGTGTAGTTCAGGAGCGGCTTGCCGAAGACCAGCGCGTTGGGCAGCCGGACGTGGTTGCCCTCCAGCGTCATGAGGATGGTCTCCCGGGGGGTGAGGCGAACCACCTTCCCTTCGAAGCCCTCCACCACCACGTGGTCGTTCTGGCCAAAGGGCTGTCGCACCGCCATGAAGAAGCCCGCCAGGTAGTTCTCCACGATGTCCTTGAAGGCGAAGCCCAGCGCAAGGCCGGCGAGGCCGGCGGTCCCCACCACCGCACCCACCAGCGCGGTGGCCTCCACGATCTCCAGCGCCACCACGATCCCCAGCGCCACCACCACGAGCTGGATCAGGCGCGCCACGAGCTGACGCAGGAAGGGATTGCGCGACTGGAGAAAGGCGGGTCCGCCCCACCGACCCATCAGCTTGCCCAGGAGGATCGAGAGCAAGATGACGGTCAGCGCGACCACCGCCAGCGGGAGGAAGGCGATGGCGTCCAGGCCCATGTCCCGCAGGCGGTCCCAGGTGGGCTCCAGCCGGTCCGCCACGGAGGTGGTGAGACGGATCTCGTCCTCCACGTAGAGGACGCCCTCCCGGCTCCCGGCCAGCTCCACCGCCCGCTCGGCGGCCTGGGCCTCGGAAACGGTGCCCCGCAGGCGGACGATCCCGGCCTCCACTTCCACGCGGATGCCGGCGAGTGCCTCGACCCGGTCGAAGAGAGCCTGGAGCTGCTGGCGGATCTCCTCATCGCTCTCCTCCCGGTCGGAGGTGAGCTCCTCGGGCTGGGACACGAGGGAGTCGGGCTCCGTCGTGTCCTGGACCGCAGTGTCGGCGGGGGGTGGGTCCTGGGCCTGGACCTCTGCCGGGACCGCCGCCGGGACCGCCGCCGCCCCGGCCACGAAGAGGCCGAGAAGGAGGACAGGGAGGACGTGGAGGACGAGGCGGAGGGGGCGGGACGATCGAGTGCCGGGAGACATCGTTTGCTCCTTCCCGAAGGCGGGCAGGTCTCGTTCGACGAGGTGCAGGCAAGCAGGGGCGTGCGACCGCGCTCTGCCCGTGCTCACCGGGCAGGCATGGCTCTCCAGCTTCGCCCGACCCCGCGTCGGGCCGCAAGAAGCTCGACGGGACGGAGGCGCGGCCTCCCCCCGGGCGCCGGGGGTCGAAGCCGGCGAGCCCGCGTCACATGCCGATGACGAGGTTCACTCCCCAGGCCGTCTCCCGCTCGAACAGCAGTTGTCCCATCGGGGTCGGTCCGGTCGCGAACGTCGCGCCGAATCGGACGTACCGGGCCGGTCCACGCGCCGTGACCGCCAGCTCGAGCGCGGTTCTGCCCCGCCACTCCCACCGGTCGGCGGCCTGCCAGTCGAGGGCGGCCACGATCCCCACCCGGTCCTCGGCCCGGAGGTACCACTCGCCCTCCGCGCCGGCACGGATCGAGCCGTCGTCCGAGAATCCGGGCAACCGGGGCCGCAGGTCCCGCTCGGTCTTCGACAGGAAGACCAGGGAGCCTCCCCCGTAGACCCGGACTCCGGGAGTCGGGCGAAGCGCGGCCAGCACCTCGATGGAGTTGTGGGCGAAGTTGATCCGCTCCGAGCCGGTGGCCTCGGCGAACTCGTCGCCGAGATGCGAACTCCAGTGAAGCAGCCGAAGCCGGGCGGACAGCGGTCCCCGGGAGACCTCGACCGGCATGGCCACGATCCAGTCCGAGGCCACCAGATCCTTCTTCGGTACCTGCAGTCGAAACCGCCCGAACACGCCCGCCTGGAGACCCACGGTCACCCCGCCGTCGCTCCACGGAGTCCACGCCCGGAGCGGGAGCGTGCCGCCGATCGAGACGGCGCCATGAAGCTCGTGCGCAGCCTCCTCGGGGTGGGCACGATTCAGGACGGCCGCTCCGGTGGCCGTGCCCTGAAAGATGTCCGTCCAGAGCAGCCCCGCCTGAAAGGCCGGCTCGCGCGGGTCCGCGATCGGTGAAGGGAAGAGCCGGACATCCGGAAGCCATCCGGCTGCGGAGTCGACGCGCACGGACTCCGCGTCCAGGCTCACGGGGGTCTGGGCCGCCGCCACGTCGGGCGCAGCCACGAGCCCGCCGACCACGGCGACCCAGGTCAGGACTCCGCGTGTCGTGCCGAGGGCGGGAGGCATGCAGTTCACGGGCCGAGGGGGAGGGGAGGCGGGTCGACGGACCGGGCAGGAGTCCCATCCCCTCCCGACCTGAATCGTTCCGGGTGCCGGACCCGAGGGAGCCGCTCCGACTCGACGCCCGGCGGGGATTCGACGCCCGGCAGGGATTCGACACCTTCACGCCCACCGGGACTTCGATCCGGGACCTCGACGAGGGCGTTCTGGTAGAAATGGTGGAGTACGATACCGGCCTCGACTACCGGATCTTCCGATCGTGGAGGCAGGGATCCAGCCGCTCCACCTGCCCCGGTTGCCCACATGACCGGATCCACCGACGCCGAGGACGCCGCGGTGGCCGGGGAACGTGACGGTCGGAATGCAGACGAGCCGGAGGCCGGGTCCGGCCGGGTCGCGCGCGCGATCTCGCGCGTGCTGCGCGGACTGGGCGTGGCGGTGTCCGGCGTTCTCGTCGCCGTCGTGCTCCTCGTGGCCGCGCTGCAGATCGATCCGGTATCGGGGTTCGTCGCCCGCTCGGCCGCGGGTCTGGTCAGCGGAGACTCGCTGCGGATCCGGATCGGTGGCGCGTCCGGAAGCTGGATCGGAGGAATCCGGCTCACCGACCTGGAAATGTCCGGGGGGATCGAGACGGACCCCGCCTGGAGCTTCTCGCTCGACACCCTGTCGGCCGACTACCGGCTGGTCTCCCTGCTGCGGGGACGCCCGCACGTCACCCGCCTGGACGCGACCGGAGTGACGGTCGGCGCGTCCCTGGGCGGAGACCGGGGCGGAGAGGGCGAGGAAGAGGGAGGGAGCGGGGGACTGCCCTTTCCCATCCGGGTGGACTCCGCCGAGGTGGGAGTCCGGAGCGTGGCGCTGACGCGGGTCGGAGTCGATTCCGAGCCCTGGCGTCTTTCGGACGGTCGCGTACGGCTGCACGGACTCGCGCTGTCGGACGACTCGAGCCGGGTCGCGCTGGACACCCTGACCGCTTCGTTCCGCCCTCCCGGACGGCCCGCCGGCTGGGGCAGCCTCGCCGCGGCGGGAACGCTGGAGGGAGACCGCGTGCGCATCGGCCGGATCGATCTCCGATCGCCCGAGAGCGAGGTCGACATCCGGGGGACGGCGCCGACGAGCTGGGCCGGGACGGCGCCCGACGGACTCGACCTGGACCTGTCGCTCGCGCCCCTGCATCTGGCCGACATCGGACCCTTCCTTCCGGGGACGGTCTCGGACTCGCTGCACCTCCGGGGCGACGGCACGCTCCGCACCCGCGGGGACACCCTTCTGGTGCAGCTGGACGCCGAGGCGGACGTTCCCGGCTCGCTCCAGCTGGACGCACGGGTGTCCGGGTCCCGGTCGTCGCCCGACGTGGGAGGAACCGCGGAGGTGTCCTCCCTGGATCTCGCGGCCTGGGGGCTCGGCCCGCGCGCCCTCGTGGTGGACGGATCCGCCCGCTTCGACCTGAGCCGGGTCACGGGCGACTCGATCCATGGCACCGCGTCGATCGAGGCCGGCATCGACGAGCGGGACGGGCCGCTGCGGGGGCGCGGGACGCTCGAGGCCGCGGCCGACTCCGCCGGGGCGTCGTGGCAGGCGGACTGGGGCTGGTCCGGGATGGGGCTCGACGTGAACGGGGATGCCGAGCTCCTGCTGGACGACGATCCCGCCTGGTCGGTCGCGGCGGAGATGGCCTGGGATCGCCCGGAGGCGGGGGATGCCGAAGCGAACGACGCGCGGGGTGCGATCCCGACCCTCACTACCGTGGCCGCCTCGCTCGACGCCTCCGGACGCGGGCTCTCCCCGGATTCTCTGGTGGGCAGCGCCGACATCCGACTCGACTCG
>DATFJS010000292.1:0-9758 GCA_035269045.1 Longimicrobiales bacterium
CCTGCTCGGCCATGTCGCGCTGCACCCGACGGATCGCCCGGAGCCCCTCCCGGCGTGCGAGCCAGGCCCCCGAGATGCCGGTGAACAGTACGAGGAGGATGGTCGGGGACGCGCCGATCCACTGCCCCACCTGGATGAGCAGGGCGAGCTCGATCAGCGGCACGAGGACGAAGAGCAGGAAGAGCATATTCTGTGGGGCCGGTTCATGGTGATCGACTGGCCCCTGCCGAGGCCATGTTCTCAGCTGGCAAGGCAGACTGAGCGTAGTGTAGCATCGCTACATGAGGGAGGGATAACGCCGCCAGGTGTGAACATGGCCCGGTCTTTCAGATTGTGCCTGAACTCGCACCCAGCGGCGTTGCTCGTCGCTCATGTAGCGATGCTACACCGCACTCCTCGCGCCTTGCCTGGCACGAGTTCAGGCGCAACAGGGGGCAGTCGATCACCATGAACCGGCCCCCGAGGAACACCCCCCGGACGGGGGTGTTGCAGAACGCTCGCCGTGTCCGCCTCACAAAAAGGCGGCCGCCGCACCTGACGGACAGCTGCCGGATCGGGACGAACATCCGCCGGTGGGGGTCCACGGCTTCGCCACACCCATGGAGCAGACGTACTTCCGGAAGGGCTTCGGACTCAAGGCCGAAGTTCGCCCGCTGATCGACGCCGAATATCATTCCGCCATCGTCGAGCGCATCCGCGCCCGCGGGTACGAGGACACGATCGGTGATGTGAACATCCGACTCGCGCAGGAGTTCGGGTTCTGCTACGGCGTCGATCGTGCGGTCGACTACGCCTACGAGACGGTCCACAAGTTCCCCGACAAGAAGATCTACCTCGTCGGTGAAATCATTCACAACCCGCACGTGAACCGGCGGATGACGGAGATGGGCATCGAGTTCATCTACCCGGAGGACGACGGCTCCTTCGACTTCGGGCACGTCACCGGTGACGACGTGGTGATCCTCCCCGCCTTCGGGGTGACGATCCACGACTTCAATCGGCTGAAGGAGATCGGCTGCATCCTCGTCGACACGACGTGTGGCTCCGTGCTGCACGTGTGGAAGCGGGTCGAGGGGTACGCCAAGGACGGCTTCACCGCCGTCATCCACGGCAAGTACCAGCACGAGGAATCCCGCGCGACCGCCTCGCAGGCGCTCAAGTACGAGGGTGGGAAGTACCTCATCGTCCGCGACATGGACGAAGCCATGCTCGTCTGCGACTACATCGCCAAGCGCGATGGACACATGACCCGCGAGGAGTTCATCGAACGCTTCGACGGCGAGAAGTCGTCCGACGGATTCGACCCCGACGAGGACCTGCTCAAGATCGGCGTCGCGAACCAGACGACCATGCTGGCCAACGAATCGATGGCCATCGGCGCCCGCGTGAAGGAAGCGATGATCGAGCGGTGGGGCGAGGACCACGCCGAGGAGCACTACCGGACCTTCGGGACGATCTGCTCCGCCACCCAGGAGCGGCAGGACGCGGTGAAGGAGATGATGGAGACGCCGCCGGACGTCATGCTCGTCATCGGCGGCTACAACTCGTCCAACACGAATCACCTCGCGCACATGTGCCGCGAGTACACCACGACCTACCACATCGAGGATGCGCCCTGCATCGACGTGGACGAGGGCACGATCCGGCACAAGCCGGTCCTCAGCGCGACCGCGCCCGAAGATGTGGAGACGGAGTGGCTGCCCGAAGGACCCTTCTCGCTGGGCATCACCGCTGGCGCCTCGACGCCGAACAACAAGATCGGCGAGGCGCTGGTGCGGATCCTCGAGATCCGCGGCATCGACGTCGCGGCGATCGCCGAAGAGACGGTGGGCCGCGAGGGCCAGGAGCCGGTCGAGGCCTGAGGGAGCGCCCCCGGCCTCCGACCTTCGGGTCGGCCCGTCAGGTCACCACATACTCCTGAATCATGCCGTGCACGAAGTGCGGCGCGCCGTCTCCGGCGTCGGGGATGAAGCAGATGAAGGCGTAGCGACCGGGGGCGAAGTCGACCGTGATCTCGTTCGTCTCTCCGGCGGACAGGGCCGCCACTCCACCCACCGGCCGGAACGGTGGCGGCCCCTGCTGCCCCCCCTCCACCCAGGCGAGCACGTCGCCGGCGGCTGCGCCCTCCTCGAGCGCGAAGATCACGATCTCGTGGCTCTGCTCGGCCTCCGTCTCGACCCGAATCGTGTGCTCGCCGGCCGTGATCGGCCCGGAGAAATCGAAGCTGTAGTCCCGCAGGGTCAGGACGAGATCCGCCTCCGATGCGGGGACGGGCGCTCTCGATGGAGTCACCTCCATCTCCGCCATCATCCCCTTCTCGACGTGCAGCGTCATGTCGGGACTCGGAATGACGCAGAGCAGGACGTAGCGCCCGGGCTGAAGGTCGACCATCGCGCTGAGCTCGGCCCCGGGCATGGCCGGATTCGGACCCCCGACGTCGCTCGCGAACGACGGGTGGTACTCACCCCCGGCATACGCCGCCATCAGGTCGTCGAGGTCGTGCCCCTCGTCGAGCCGGACGAACTGGATGTGATGAATCTCCGCGCCACGGTTCACGAGGCGGATCTCGCGCCGGCCGGCTTCGATCGAGGCGGGTGCCTCGAAGGCGAAGTCGGTGGCGACGATCGTGACCGGCTCGGCGGTGGCCGCAGGGACGGCGGCCACAGTGGGCTCCGCCGCGGTGTCGGACGCCGGAGGCGCGTCGCCGGAGTCGCAGGCGGCAAGGAGACCGAGGGCGAGAAGAAGCGAGATCGGCGCGGCGCGCATGGCGAAGCCTCTGGATGACGGGTGGAACGGGTCGCCGGGAAGGACCGGCGGTCCACTCATTACAATCCGTCGGCTCGCGACACAATAGTCACGTCGCACCCCCGCCTTCCGCGGGATCCCACCGGCTCGGTCCAGCGGGATCAGTCCGCCAGCGACTTTCCCAGCTTCTTCAGCAGGCTCCGCAGCGTCTCCTGCTCGTCTTCGTCGAGCGCGCTCATCTGCGTCTGAACGAAGGCCGTGTGGTCCGGAAACACGTCCGAGACCAGCTCCTGGCCATCCGTGGTCAGGCACGCGAGCACCACGCGACGATCTTCCTTCGAGCGGATCCGCTCGACGAGGCCCTGCTCCGCGAGACGGTCCATCACGTAGGTGATGTTGCCGCCGGTGACGAGCAACTTGTCGGCGAGCTCACCGAGCGGCAGGGGGCCCAGGTGATACAGCGCTTCGAGGACGCCGAACTGCGGCGTGGTCAACCCGTAGTCCGCCACCTTCCCGGCCACCAGGCGCGACATCGTCGAGTAGCAGCGCGCCAGCGAGATCCAGAGGCGCAGCGCACGCTCCTCGTCGTCGTTCCAGTCGCGCTCGGCGACGTCGCTGACCACACCGTCCGGCGCCTCACCCTTCGTGGGGTCCCCCATCGTGATTACGCGTGGCATCCGGTCAGATGTGGATGGCCCGGCCCAGCGCGTTGAGCGCGCCTTCCGCCACACCCTCGGAGAGGGTCGGGTGCGGGTGCATCGCGAGCTCCATCTCCTCGACGGTCGACTCGAGGTGCCGTCCCAGCACGAACTCGGCGATGAGTTCGGTGGCGCTCGGCCCCACGATGTGTGCGCCGAGGATCTCGGAGTACTTCCTGTCGCGGATGACCTTCACGAATCCGTCCGCGTGGCCGTGCGCGATGGCGCGACCGACGGCGACCCACGGGAGCTTGCCGACCTCGATGTCGTACCCGGCCTCTTTCGCCTCCTCCTCGGTCATGCCGATCGACGCGACCTCGGGGTGACAGTACGTGCAGTTCGGGACGTTGTCGTAGTCGACCAGGTGGTGCCCCTCGCCGGCGATGTGCTCGGCGCAGACCACGCCCTCGTGCATCGCCTTGTGCGCGAGAAGCTGACGACCCGCGCAGTCGCCGATCGACCACACCCCGTCCACGTTGGTCCGCATCTGCGCATCAACCTTCACGAATCCCTTGTCGTCGGTCTCGACGCCGGCGGCGTCCAGCCCGCAGTCCTCGGTGTTCGGTACGCGGCCCACGGCCGACAGCACCTTGTCCACCGTGAGCGTGTGATCCTCACCCTTCGAGTCGGTGAACGTCACGGTGATCCCGTCGTCGCCGATCTCGCAGCTCTGGAAGCGGGCGCCCGTATGGATGTCCATGCCGCGCTTCTTGAACGTGCGCTCCATGAACTTCGAGACCTCGGCGTCCTCGAGCGGGAGAACCCGGTCGAGCGCCTCGACGATGGTGATCTTCGAGCCGAACGCCTCGTACACGTCGGCGAACTCCATCCCGATCGCGCCCGCGCCCACGATGAAGAGATGCCCGGGCGCCTCCTTCTGGTACAGCGCGCCGGTGCTCGAGAGGATGTGCTCCTCGTCGATCTTCAGCGTCGGGAGGTCGCGCGGACGCGAGCCGGTCGCCACGATGATGTTCTCCGCGGAAACGACGGTCTTCTCGCCGTCGTTGTCGATCTCGACCTTGCCACCGCCCTGAAGCCGGCCCCAGCCCTCGAGGTGGGTGATCTCGTTCTTCTTGAACAGATGCCCGATGCCCCTGTTCAGCTGGTCGGCGACCTTCCGCGACCGCTCCTGCGCCGGACCCATGTCGAAGCTGAGGTTGTCGGCGACGATCCCGTGCTGGGCACCGTCCTTCATCTCGTTGACGAGGAGGGCGCTGGTGAGGAGTGCCTTGGTCGGGATGCACCCGATGTTGAGACACACGCCGCCGAGCTTCTCGGCCTCGACGCACGCGACGTCGAGTCCGAGCTGGGCGGCACGGATCGCCGCCACGTACCCACCCGGGCCGCTGCCCACCACAACGAGATCGAATTCGGTCTTGTCGGCCACTATAGTAGCTCCACTTGATTCGGGCCGGAGCGAAGGGTCCGGCCGGTCTGCTTCGTATTGGAATCGGTGAGACGGTCGATCGCGATCGGTGCGACCACCGCCACCGGGTCATATCCTAACGAAATTCTCTCCCTTTCGGTGGAGTCGGACACGTGTTCATGAACACCTGGTGGCAGTGGCTCATCCTCTTCGGCGTGATCGGATGGGCCATCTCGGTCTACAACAAGCTGGTGGCGCTCCGCGAACAGGCGGAGGCGGCGTGGGCTGACATCGACGTCCAGCTCAAGCGGCGCCACGACCTCATTCCCAATCTCGTGGAGACGGTGAAGGGCTACGCGTCGCACGAACAGGAGACCTTCGACGCGGTGATCGAGGCGCGCTCGCGGGCGATGAGCGCGGAGGGGCCGGCGGAGGCCGGTGCCGCGGAGTCGCTGCTCGGGGGAGCGCTGGGTCGGCTGTTCGCGCTCGCCGAGGCCTACCCGGACCTCAAGGCGTCGGACGGTTTCCGCGACCTGCAGCAGTCACTGGCCTCGCTGGAAGGCGCGATCCAGAACGCCCGTCGGTACTACAACGCCGTCGTTCGCGACTTCAACACGAAGGTACAGACGGTGCCCTCGGCACTGATCGCCCGAAGCTTCGGGTTCAGGCAGCGTGAGTTCTTCGAGATCGAGGAGAGCGAGCGGGCGGTGCCCGAGGTGGACTTCGACTCGTGACTCTGGCGCGCCGTCACGCGAGGGGTCACCCGGGTCGATCCCGGCGCATGTGCCGCCCCTGCCGCCCGAGCGCCGCAGCGATCGCGGTGGCAGTGCTGGTGGGGGGGGTCCTCGCCGCGGTCGCCGAACCGGCGGTCGCGCAGCAGCGCGAGCTTCGTGCGGAGCGCATGGACGTCGAACTCACGGTTCTGGCCTCCGGCGCGCTGCTGGTTCGGGAGCGCATCACCTACGCCTTCACCGGGACGTGGAACGGGGTCTACCGGACCATCCCCATTCGGTACGAAGGCCCGGGTGGATTCGACTACGGCCTCGACGTCGATCTGCGTGACATCTCGGTCGAGGGCGTCGACGACGACCCCCGCGTCGAGACGAGCCGTGAGGGCAGGAATCTCGAGTGGCAGGTCTGGGTTCCCGGGGCCTCGAACGCGCGGCGGACCGTCGTCTTCGAGTATCGCGTCTCGAATGCGCTCCGGTTCTTCGACGACCACGACGAACTCTACTGGAACGTCATCGGGGACGGCGCGGAGGTAGAGTTCGGCCCCGTCGAGGCCCGCGTCTTTCTCCCCCCGGGTGTCTCGGGCATCCGGACGCGCGCCTTCGTCGGGGGATACGGCGCACGGGAGGAGTCCGTCCTGATCGACCAGACCCCGGGCTACATCGAGTTCGATTCGGACGAGGACCTGGGGTGGCGCAGGGGAATGTCGATCGTGGTCGGGTGGAACCCCGGCGTCGTCGAGCGGCCCACCGCGGCCGACAGGGCGGCCGGATTCATCTCGGCCAACATCTGGCTGCTCCTCCCGTTTCTCGCCTGGTTTCTCATGCATCGGCACTGGCGCGCGCGGGGCCGGGATCCGGAGGAGCGCGCCATCACCCCGCAGTACGAGCCGCCGGAGGGAATGGGGCCGGCGGAGGCGGGCACGCTCCTGGACCATCACCCCCACGTTCACGATCTGACCGCGACGATCGTGGATCTGGCGATCCGCGGCTACATCCGGATCGAGGAGCAGGAGCAGGACGGGCTGATCGCGAAGTTCGTCGGGGGGACGGACTACGCCTTCCGCCGTCTTCCGGATCCGGAGGTGGACCGCCTGCGCGCGTACGAGCGACAGATCCTGGACGCGCTGTTCGCCGAACATTCCGGACTAGTCACGACGGACGATCTGAAGTACGAATTCCACTCGCGGCTGTCCGGAATCCGAACCGCGATCTTCGAGGATCTCGTCGAGGACGGATACTACGGGCGCCGCCCCGACAAGGTGCGGAATTTCTGGGTGGTGACGGGGGTGATGATCTCCTCGCTCGGCTTCCTCGCCATGACCGTTCTGGCTTCCCGGGGCATGATGGGCCCCGTGACCGCAATGGTCGCCGGAGTCGGAACTGGAATACCGGTACTGATCTACGCGTTCTTCATGCCCGCGCGAACCGGCCTCGGTGCCCGTGTCACGGAGCGTATCCGGGGTCTGGAGGAGTTTCTTTCACGCGTCGAACAGGATCGCTTCCGTCGCATGATCACCACTCCGGAGCAGTTCGAGGCCCTGCTTCCGTTCGCGATGGCGCTCCAGGTCGACGAGAAGTGGGTGGAATCGTTCGACGACCTCTTCGCGGAGCCCCCGGACTGGTACGTGGGCCACTACCCCGGGGGGGGCTTCCGGGCCGGGTATCTGATGAGCTCGCTGAACAGCTGGTCCCGCGAGACCGGGACGGCGCTCACGGCCGCCCCCCGGAGCTCGTCGGGTTCGTCCGGCTTCAGCGGGGGCGGCGGTTTCAGCGGGGGCGGCTTCGGCGGAGGCGGGACCGGGGGATTCTGAGCGGAGGTGATCGGCCCGGCGTTCGGTCAGTTCGTGATCAGACCGCCCAGAACGCTCGGATCGCCGTCCACCTCCGGACTCTCCAGCCCGACCAGCTCCGTGAGGAAGGGATAGACGTCCACGGCGCGAATGGCACGGAGTCGTGCCCCCTCGGTGATTCTCGGGCCGGCGGCCACGAAGATCCCGTACATGATGGGGTCGTCCGGGAACCACCCGTGCGTCCAGCGGGGGCCACCGCGCGGCTCCAGACCGGGCCGCAGCAGGGCCACGGTGACCCCGATGGGCGGAACGACGAGGATGTCCCCCGCTCGCGCGGTCCCGGCGATGTGCAGCTCGCGCGGTGCCTCCGACCGCAGGTATACGTCGATGTCGGAGGACAGCTGGCCCCGTACGCTCTCGAAGACCCGCTCGACTTCCCCCGCATCCCCCTCCACGTGGATCGCGGCAGTCGCCCCGCCACCGACGAACCGGGCGGACGGGTGTGCCGACAGGTCGATGAGTTCGGTCTCGGAGGGCGGCGCCTCCGCCATTCCGTGATCCGACACCAGGACCAGGTTCACGCGCTCCCCGTGGGGAAGCCTCGAGATGCCCCGAACGAGCCGGTCGAGGTACCCGTCCACGCGGGTCACGGCCGCCTCGACCTCGGCGGAGAGGGGGCCGTTGCCGTGCCCGGCACCGTCGACGTCGGGGAAGTACAGGGTGATCACGTGCGGCCGGCGCGCTTCGGGGAGCGACAGCCATTCGAGCACACGATCGACCTTCTGCTCGCCCGTCACCGATCCGTCGTACGGGTACCAGTAGGTCGGTCGGGCTCCGGCGATCTCGGCCTCGGTCCCCACCCAGAAGTAGCTGGCCGAGACCATGCCCTGGTTCTCGGCGGTCGACCAGATGGGCTCGCCGCCGTACCAGCTTCCGTCCGTCACGTCCTCCGAATTCCGGTAGTAGTACTCCCGATCCTGGATTGGATCGTAGATGGCGTTTCCGACGAGGCCGTGGCTCCCGGGCCAGAGGCCGGTCGCGATCGTGTAGTGCCCCGGGAAGGTCAGCGAGGGATACGGAGGGATCAGGCCCTCGGCCCAGACGCCCTCGTCGATCACGCGGTCGAAGGTCGGCGTGTCGTAGAGATCGAAGTAGTCCGCGCGAAATCCGTCGAAGGAGACGAGAACGAGGTACTCCGCCGGCAGGTGTCGGACTTCGTTGACGCCCCCGGTCGGACTCGTGATCGGCGGTCCGTCCCCGAAGGCGGTCTCGGGGGCGCCGGACCGGGGCGCGGGGGGTCCGGAGCAGGCTGCGAGAAGCCAGACCCCGACGACGATCAGGGGGCGAAGCAGGGCAGTGCGCCCCAGGGGGGCGTCGTGACGAAGGCGTCGTGTACTGGTCATGGATCTCGGCCTGAGTCTCGGCATGGATCTCGCCGCCGGCTCCCGGTCGGCCTCGGTGGATCGCCCCGGACCGATCAGGTCGGTCCGACCCGTTCGGTCGGATCGGCGATCAGATCAGAATGGCCGCGGGCTCTTCCAGCATGGTCTTGAACGTCTTGAGGAACTGCGCGCCCGTCGCACCGTCGATCACGCGGTGATCGCAGCTCATCGTCACGCGCATCCGCGGTCGCACGGTGAGTTCGCCGTCGACCGCGACCGGGATCTCCTCGACCGCGCCGACCGCGAGAATCCCCGCCTCGGGTGGATTGATGATCGCCGTGAACTCCCGGATTCCGAACATTCCCAGATTCGAGATGGAGAACGTCGCCCCGGTGTACTCGTCCGGCTGAAGCTTCTTCTCGCGGGCGCGTCCCGCCATCTCCTTCACTTCGCGCGAAATCTGGACGAGACCCTTTCGATCGGCGTGCTGCACCACCGGCGTGATGAGACCGTCCTCGACGGCCACCGCGACGCCGATGTGGACGTGATCGAACTTCCGGATCACATCGTCGTGCCACGCCGCGTTGCACGACGGGTGCTTCCGGAGCGCCGCGGCCGTCGCCTTGAGCACGAAGTCGTTGAAGCTGACGCGGTCGCCGTCCTTCTCGACCGCCTCGTTGATGCTCTTCCGCGCCTCCATCACGCGCCCCATGTCGACCTCGATCGTGAGGAAGAAATGGGGGACCGGAGACAGCGACTCGGTGAGACGACGCGCGATCGTCTTCCGCATCTGGGAGACCTTCACGTCCTCGTGGCCCTCCGTCGCCCCGGCGTCCGACCAGTCCTCGGGCGGCGGAGTGCGGCGATCGGCCTTCGCGGCCTTGTCGGGGGCACCCCGTGACGGCGCCGCCGCGGGCGCCTCGGCGGGCTCCTGCTCAGGAGGCGCGGACGCGGCCTCCTCCACATCGGCCTTGACGATACGGCCACCCGGGCCGGATCCACTGACCGACGCCAAGTCGATCCCCGCCTCCTCCGCGAGACGGCGT
>DATFJS010000293.1:0-8049 GCA_035269045.1 Longimicrobiales bacterium
ACCCGGGATCTCGCCGGTCACCGCGACACCTCTCGTCTCCAGGCCGAGAATCGCGGTGGCCCCGATGCCGAGCCCCACGACGACGAGGGCACGAGGAATTCTCGGTGCCCAGACCCGCAGCGCAATCAGCACGAGGACCGACGCACCGCCGAGCACCGCGGTTTCCGGCTGCACCTCTCCGAGCCGCTCGATCAGTGGGCCGGCGACGTGGTACACGTACTGGCTCCGCGGCAGATCGACACCCAGCAGTGGGCCGATCTGGCTCGAGGCGATCACGAGGGCGGCCGCGGCGGTGAAGCCCGTCACCACCGGTCGCGACAGCAGGTCGGCCAGCATGCCCAGACGGAGGAACCCCATCCCGATCTGGATCAGCCCGACCATGGCCGCGAGCAGGATCGCGAGCGCGACGTACCGCTCCGAGCCGAACTCTGCCATCTGCCCGAGCCCGGCGGCCAGAATCAGCATGTCGAGCGCGACGATCCCGACCGCGAGTTGTCGCGCCGTACCGAAGAGGGGGTAGACGAGCAGGGGGATGAGGGAGGCGTACAGGCCGTAGATCGGCGGGAGGCCGCCGAGCGTCGCGTACGCCATCGCCTGCGGGACGAGCATGACGCCCACGGACAGGCCGGCGACCGCGTCACGCCGGAGCGTGCGGCCGTCCAGTTCCTCGACCCAGTCGGGAACCGCGATGAGGCCCGCGTCGAAGTCCTTCAGCATGGCGCGCTCCGCGCCCGACTCGGAGCGCGCGGCTCCCCGGCTCCGACCACGACGGGGCGGGTCGTGCCGCCGCGGCTCACGGCGAGAAGGGGAAGACGAGGGGGATCAGCACCACTGCCAGCACCAGGAAGATGATGTTCAGGAGTCCCCCCACCCGGGTGTAGTCGGTGAATCGGTAGCCGCCGGGGCCGTACACCAGAGTATTGGTCTGATAGCCCACCGGTGTCACGAAGCTCAGCGACGCCGCATACGTCACGCCCATGAGCAGCGGGAGCGGATCCACGCCGATCGAGTCGGCCGCGGAGATCGCGATCGGGGCCATGAGGACCGCGGTCGCGTTGTTGGTGACGGCGGCCGTCAGGACCATCGTCGCCAGGACGAAGCCCCCGAGCACGGCGTGCGGCCCGAGATCTCCGGCGACTCCCAGGAGCCCGTCGGCGACCAGCGCGGCGGCGCCCGTCTTCTCCATCGCGACCCCGAGCGGCAGTACGCCCGCCAGCAGCACGATCACCTTCCAGTTCACGGCCTCGTAGGCCTGCTCGATGTTCAGGCAGCCGGTCACGAGCAGGAGCACCACACCGACGAGGGAGGTGACCACGATCGGCGCGAGTCCGACGGCGGCCGTGACGACCACGCCAGCCAGGATGGAGACCGCCAGCCACATGCGATTGCGCCTCGATCTCCGCCCGCGGCCGGTGATGACGACGAACGATTCGTCGCCCCGTACCTCGTCCACCTGAGCCGGGTCCATGAGGAGGAGCACGGAGTCTCCGCCCGCGAGTTTCGTGGCCCCGAGCTCGTCGCGGGATACGTCGCCCTGCTGACGAAGAGCGAGCACGATCGCCCCGAACCGCTGGGCGAACCGGACGTCGCGGATCGGTGTCCCGACCATCGCGGAGTCCGGGGCCACGACGGCCTCGACGAGTTCACCCGTACCGAGCTCGAGGTCCCCGTCCGCCCAGGCTCGCGAAGGCCGCACGCGGAGTCCGGAACGGTCCAGCAGTCGTTCGATCTCCTCGGGGCCGCCGCGCACCCTCAGAACGTCCCCCGCCTCGAGCGTTGCACCGGTGCCGTGTGATGTCTCGTCCTCGTCTTCTTCGCCGTGTCGCCCCCGGATCACGTCCAGGATGTCGAGGTCGAGCCCCGACGTGGGTGCGGTGTCGCCGAGCGTCGTCCCGATCAGGTCGGAGCCCTCGGCGACCTCGATGTCCGTGATATACCCGCCGACGCCGTACGTGGCCGTGAGGTCCTCGGGCGACCGGCGGGGCGGGAGCAGCCGGACGCCGAGGGCCAGCAGGTAGACGAACCCGACGACGAAGAAGGCGAGGCCGACCGGAGTGAAGTCGAACATCGAGAAAGCCTCGAGTCCGTTTTCTTCGGCGATGGAGCTCACGATCAGGTTGGTCGACGTTCCGACGAGGGTGGTCACCCCGCCGAACATCGAGGCGAACGACATCGGGATCAGCAGCTTGGATGGGCTGATCTCCATGCGGGCCGACGCCCCGATCACGACCGGGATGAAGAGCGCGACGGCCGCGGTGTTGTTGACGAAGGCGGACAGCAGGCCCACCGAGAGCATCAGCGCGATCAGGGTACGCCAGAAATCACCGCCACCCACACCGACGAGCCAGTCGCCCACGATGTCGAGGAATCCGGTCCGCTCGAGCCCCTCGGTGAGCACGAACATGGCCGCGATGGTGATCACGGCCGGGTCGGCGAATCCGGAGAGACCCTCCTCGGGCGTCACGATCCCCGTCACGAGGAGCGCCGCGAGGACGAGAAGCGCCGTCACGTCGAAGGAGAACTTCTCCCAGACGAACAGCAGGAGCGCGGCCCCGATGAGGCCGAACACGATGCCGATCTCCGGCGTGAAGCCGGAGGTGGCGGTCTGGATCAGGGGTGCTCCGAACGCCCCCGAGCGTCGCGCGGACGGCCGGGGGCGTGTCGGTCACACATCACTTCAGGAGGTGCGGTGAACGGGCTACGCCGTGCTGGCGGGCTCGAGCAACGCGAAGAGGCGACGCCCCTCGATGTTGTTCGAGCGCTGCTCGACCCGGGCGATGTCCTTGGTGCCCTCGATCATGCGGTCGAGCGTCGCCACACCGACTTCCGGGCGACGGAGCTCTCGGCCACGATAACGGAGCACGATTCGCACCACGTTCCCCTCCTCGAGGAACCGGCGCGCTCGCTTGAGCTTCACCTCGAAGTCGTGATCGTCGGTACGCGGACGCAGCTGGACTTCCTTGAGTTCGACCGTGTGCTGCTTCTTCTTCGCCTCACGGGCCTTCTTCTGCTCCTCGTACCGATGCTTGCCCCAGTCCATGATCTTCACCACGGGGGGACGGGCCCGGGCGGCGACCTCGACGAGGTCGAGGTCGGCGTCACGAGCCTTCTCGCGGGCATCGTCCAGCGAGACGACCCCGATCTGCTCTCCGTCGGCGCCGATGAGACGCACGGGGCTGATCCGGATCTGATCGTTCACTCTGGGATCTGAAATCCTTGTTCCTCCATTCGGGATGATTCGGAGTCCGGCACATGGCCGACCCCTGGCCGATCGAGCGGAAGCGCCCGACAGGACCTACTAATAAGCGGGTCGCGGCCCCAAAGATCCAGTCGTTCCGCGGTAACGATGGATTCGGCGATCGCATGGCAGGCCGCTCCTGCAGCCCGACATCACTCCCACTCGATCGTGCCCGGGGGCTTCGACGTGATGTCCAGGGCGAGGCCGGTCACCCCGGGAAGCCCCAGAATCGAGGCCCGCAGATCGTCGAGAAGCGCATCCGGAAGACGCACCGGGGTCGCGGTCATCGCCCGCTTCGAGAAGATCGGACGAAGCACGATGAGTTCACCCTTTTCGCCGTCGCCGAGCGCGAGGGGCACGAGGACGGTGGGGCACTGCCAGATCTCGTCGTACAGGTGGTACTCCCGCAGTCCGCTCATGACGAGATCGTCCGCCTCGCGCAGAAGATCCAGGCGGTCGCGCGTCATGTAGCCCTCCACCGGGCGGGCCGCCGAGGGGTGCTCGGAGCCGAGATTCCAGATGCATCGGTTGATGCCGAGCACGTGCTGCGTGATCGACGATCCCGCCCGGAGCAGCGTGTCCCAGTCGGCGTCGCCGGACAGGAGAACCGGATGCTCGTACGCGCGAATGTCGGCCTTGACGCCGACCGAGCGGATCGGAAGGACCAGGGGTTCGAGCCCGAACTTCTCGGCTGCCGCGGCGGTCTCCGGAACCAGACGATCGAAGTCGTGTGTGTCCGGAGTTCCGTCCGAACAGAGGCACCGGACGCCGAGGCCGGGGCCCGGGAACGGGTGGCGCCAGAGCGCTTCGTGCGCGATCCCCAGTTCCTCGCCGACCTCGCGCACCTCGACCTTGTACAGCTCGGCAAGCGGTTCGACGACCTTTCCCTGCGCGATCATTTCCTCGATGACGGCGACCCGGTTGTGGTGCGTCTTGATCGTGTCGGCCCGCTTCGTCCCACCGGTCTCGACCGTGTCCGGGTAGATCGTGCCCTGCCCGAGCAGGTGGTGCTGGATGCCGAGACGCTCCGCCTCGCGATTGAAGACGTCGACGAAGGTCTGTCCGATGGCGTGTCGCTTCGCTTCCGGATCGGTCATTCCCGCGAGCGCGTCGAGGAAGTCGTCGGAGGCGTCGATGAAATGGAGGTGCTCGCCGAGCCCCAGACGTTCGAACAGCGCGACGACCTTCTTCGACTCGTCCTTCCGCATGAGCCCGTTGTCGACGTGCAGCAGGTTCACCCGGTCGGGGCCCAGCGCGTCCCTGAGGATGACCGCGGCGACGGTCGAGTCGACTCCGCCGGAGGCCAGAAGGAAGACGGACTCGTCGCCGACCTGCTCGCGCACCTTCTCGCGCTCCTCGGCGATGAAGGCCTCCATCGACCACGTCGGCTCGCAGCCGCAGATGTCGAGCACGAAGTTCGCGAACATCCGATCGCCGTGGAGGGTGTCGTCGACCTCGGCGTGGAACTGGAAACCGTAGCGCCGGTGGACGTCCGACCCGATCGCGGCGAGCCGATGGTCGGGCGAGCCGTCCCTCGACGTCGTGTAGCCGAACTCCTCGAAGTCCTCGCCGACGGCGGCCACCGAGTCGAAGTGGCTCATCCAGACCTGCTCGACGGGATCGAGTCCCCTGAAGAGGGGGTGGTCGGCTTTCGTCAGGTGCAGATCGGCATGTCCCCACTCGCGGCCGCCGTGAATGACCTCGCCCCCGTAGTGCTTGGCGATCTCCTGGTGCCCGAAACAGAGCCCCAGAATCGGGATGTCGAGCGAGTAGAGCGCCTTCGTGTACTCGCTGTCCTCGCCGTGCGACGAGAGCGCGGGGCTGCCCGAGAGGATGATGCCCCGGTACCCGGCGAACGCCTCGATCGGATCCTCGGGCTGACGGATTTCGGCGAGCACCCCGATCCGACGCACCTTGGTCGCGATGAGGTGAGCGTACTGTCCGCCGAAGTCGACGACGGCGATCGAATCGTGATGCATGGGCGATCGGGTGGCTGACGGTGGAATCCCGGGGGCCGCGCTCGGTGAGACCCTAGGGTACCGATTCGGTTCGGCCACAGGAAGGGTGTCCCGGGGCCTCCCGCGCTCTACCTTGCCGGCTGCACCTCGCTTCCCCGTCGATCCCACCGAATCGGACGTTCCCATGCCGCCGACGCTCACCACCCGTCCCCCGACCCGCATCCCACGATTCCTGGTGCCGGCGGTCGCCCTGGCGCTCGCGGCCTGCGGCTCCGACACCCTCGAGACGGGGGACTGGGATACCGTCATCGTGGGCGGGACGGTGGTCGACGGAACCGGGGCGCCGGGCTTCCGGGCGGATGTGGCGATCGTGGACGAGCGCATCGTCCGCGTCTCCGCCGACGGCCTCGACCCGACCGGCGCCGATCGCATCGTCGATGCGACGGGGATGGTCGTGGCACCCGGCTTCGTCGATCTGCACACCCACCTCAATACCATCGACGACCATCCCGGTGCACGCAGTCATGTGAGTCAGGGGGCGACCACGGCGCTCGGTGGTCCGGACGGCGGCGGTCCCTTTCCCTTCGGCGAGTACATGTCCGAACTCGAGGAGATGGGGGTCGGCATGAACGTCGGGTATCTCACCGGCCACAACACGATCCGGCGGACCGTGATGGGGCTCGAGGATCGAGCGGCGACCCCGGACGAGCTCGCCCGGATGCGGGGCATGGTGGCGCAGGCGATGGACGAGGGAGCCTGGGGCATTTCGACCGGGCTGAAGTATCTGCCCGGCGCGTTCTCGGACGTCGACGAGGTCGTGGCTCTCTCGGAGGCCGCGGCCGAGGCCGGGGGCGTCTACACGTCACATCTCCGCGAGGAGGGGCTGGGCCTCCTCGAGGGCGTGTCGGAGGCGATCGAGATCGGCCGCCGCGCCGACATCCCCGTCGTGCTGACCCACCACAAGGTCGTGGGCGAGCCGATGTGGGGGTCGTCGTCCACGACGCTCGCCATGGTCGATTCGGCCCGGGCGGCAGGGATCGACGTCATGATCGACCAGTATCCGTACACGGCGAGCTATACGGGCTGCGACATCCTCATCCCCACCTGGGCGCAGGCGGGTGGCGACGACGAACTGCTGGCGCGGATGGAGGACCCCGCCCTCGCCGACAGCATCCTCGCCGGGATCGCCTACAACATCGTGACCGACCGTGGCGGGAACGATCTGGGTCGTGTCCAGTTCGCGATCGTCGACTGGGACGAATCGCTGGAGGGCGGGACGCTCGCCGATCTGGCCGAGCGAGAGGATCTCCAGCCGACGCCGGAGAACGGCGCGCGTCTGTTGATCGACGTCGTACGCAATGGAGGAGCCAGCTGCATCTTCCACGCGATGGACCAGGGCGACGTGGACGCCATCATGGCGCACCCGCAGACGATGATCGCGTCCGACGGACGCCTTACCGCCCCCGGCATCGGCCATCCCCATCCCCGCTGGTACGGTACGTTCCCGCGTGTCCTCGGCGTGTACGTCCGGGAGCGTGGCGTGCTGGACCTCGAGACCGCCATCCACAAGATGACCGCCATGCCGGCGGCTCGGATGGGCCTCACCGAGCGCGGTGAAGTTCGGGAAGGCTGGATCGCCGACCTCGTCGTGTTCGACCCGGAGACGGTGATCGACCGCGCGACTTTCGAGGACCCGCACCAGTATCCCGTCGGGATCCCGTGGGTCTTCGTGAACGGCGTCGCGCAGATCGCGGACGAAGAGTTCATGGACCTGCGGCCGGGTCGGGTGCTGCGGAAGCCGGTGGGCTCGACTCGATAAGGCGCGCGTTCGCCCTGCGCGTGCCTTCACCGCGATTCGCCCGACTCAGTCGTCCTCCAACACTCGCCCTCCGTCCGGGTATGTCACCAGCGGAGAATCACGACGCGGGCCCGTCCGACGACGGACGGGTCGAGACATGCAGCCGACGGGAGGATGCGACATGACGGAAGCGGAGAAGGCGGACCCGGAGATGACGCCCGAAACGCCGGTCGAAGCCCACGGGGCGGCGATCCCCGTGCTCGGGTTCGGGACCTGGCAACTCACGGACGGCGCGGCGCGCGACATGGTCGAAGTCGCACTCGACCTCGGATACCGTCACGTCGACACGGCCCAGGCATACGAGAACGAGGACGAGGTCGGTCGTGCGATCGAGGCGTCGAACGTCGCCCGGGAGGATGTCTTCCTCACGACCAAGATCTGGCCGGACGACTTCGGCGAGGACCGCTTCCTCGACTCGGTGCAGGAGAGCCTGGACCGACTCCGTGTCGATGCCGTCGATCTGCTGCTTCTGCACTGGCCCGTCTTCGAGCGGGCGACGCTGGAAGAGACGGTCTCCCGCCTGAATCGTGCGCGAGACGCCGGACTCGCCCGCCACATCGGGCTCAGCAACTTCACCGTCGACCTCACCCGCCGTGCGTGGAAGGCGACCGAGTTCCCGCTCGCCGTGAACCAGATCGAGTACCACCCGTACCTCGATCAGGCCCCGCTCCTCGGTGAACTCCGGGAGCGCGACATGGCCATCACGGCCTATTCGCCCATCGCCCGGGGTGATGTCGACGACGATCCGGTGATCCGCGAGGTGGCGGGGAACCACGGAAAGAGCCCCGAGCAGGTCGCGCTCCGATGGCTCGTGCAGCAGGACCGGGTGAACGCCATTCCGAAGACGTCCGACGAGGACCACGCCCGGGAGAATCTGCGGATCTTCGACTTCGAGCTCTCGCCCGAGGAGATGGAGCGTCTCGACGGGCTGAGTCGTCCGGACGGGCGCCACGTGAACCCGGAGTTCGCGCCGGACTGGGACTGAACATCCCCGT
>DATFJS010000294.1:0-5920 GCA_035269045.1 Longimicrobiales bacterium
ACGTCGGGGAGTTCATGCCCTCGGCAGACGGCTCGGTCCGGGACACGACCACGATTTCCGAAGCGACCCTCGACGGGCATGCCGCGATCGTCGGTCGGTCCGTCGTCGTGCACGCCTCCGGGAACGAGCCGGGTCCTCCCCCCGGCAGCCAGTCCGGTGCGCGCGTCGCGTGTGGCGTCATCGGCATCTCCGAACTCAGCGAAAACTGACCCGAGAAGGATCGGGAAGTCTTTCACATCATCGATTTCTGAAATCCGAACAGGGATACCATGTCCGACCATCTCAACGTCCCCCAGCTTCGCCAGACCGCTCACGAAACCCAGAAATGGTTGAACGACCTCGCCGCGCGTGAACCGTTCGAGAACGCCGAGCAGGCCTACTCCATGTTGCGGGCCGTGCTCCACGCCGTACGCGATCGGCTGACGGCGGAGGAGGCCGCACACTTCTCGGCACAGCTCCCGATGCTCGTACGCGGCTTCTACTTCGAGGGCTGGCGCCCGGCGCTCGCTCCGAACGACTTCGACACGCAGGCCGAGTTCCTCGACCGGGTGGATGCGTCCCTCGGTGGGACACAGACGGAGGCATCCGTCGATCTCCGGGCGGGGACGACCACGACGCTGGCCTTCCTCCGGGACCGTGTGGACGAGGGGCAGATGCGGCACGTCCTCGAGCAGCTCCCCGAACAGGTCCGGGCGCTGATGCCCGCACCGGCGTCCGCCTGACGTGACCCCATCCGAGGCCACTCCTCCTTCGGCGCCGGTGGGTGACGCGCGGGCGGACGAGGCTGCACGGCTGCTTCTGGGACTCCTGCGGGACACCGGCGTCACAGGCGGTGGCCCGGTCCGCCGGTATCTGTGGACGGACGCGTTCGCCGTCCGGACGCTCTGGGCTCTGCACGAGGCCGGACATCGGCCGGGGACCGACGAGGACCGTTCGTTCGGGGAGCTGGCGCTCGCCATGGTCGACCAGGTCCACGAGGTCCTGGGCTCGTTCCGACCCGACGATGCCCGGCGCAGCGGTCGACTGAGCGGGCTGGAGGGGGACGCGGCGGAGACTCATCCCACCGCCGGCGGACTGCGGATCGGGAAGCCGCTGCCCGAGCGTCCGCCGGGCGAGCCGGTCGATCCCGACCTCGAGTGGGAGCGGGACGGACAGTACTTCCACTATCTGACGCGGTGGATGCGCGCGCTGCTCGTCACGGCGGACGTCTCCGGTGATCCGCGCCACCTGCGCTGGTCGGTCGAGCTCGCGCTCGCCGCCCACGAGGGATCCGTTCGACGCCAGCCCGACGGCACGCCGTCCCACATCGCGTGGAAGTCGAGCGTCGATCTGTCACGGGCCGCCATCGACCGACCCGGTCTGCACGACCCGCTCGACGGCTACCTGACGTATCGGGTGATCGAGGCCGCGGCCGACGACGCAGGTGTGGACGCCTCCGCCCTGGAGGAGCCGATCCGTGAAATGGCGTCGCTCGCCGGGCTGCCGGGGGGGACCGACTGGACGACGGGCGACCCACTCGGCCTCGGCGGCCTGATGCTCGACCTGCACACGGTCGTCCGACTGTCTTCGCGGGACTCCCCGGAGGCCGATCCGGACGGGGGCGACTCGCGCTCCACGGAGGATCACACGCTCGCCACCTCGATCGCGGACGCGATCGCACGAGGACTCGTGGAGCTCGACGATTCGGGGGCACTGCGTCGCTCGCCGGCCCGGCGACTCCCCTTTCGTGACCTCGGGCTGTCGCTCGGCGTGCGTGCACTCCTGCGTCTTCGAGACGAGGGCGTCGTCCAGACTCCGGGGATGGGTCGCGCCCGGCTCGACACGCTGCTCGAGGCGGCTCCGGAGCCCGAAGCGATCGAGACCATCTGGCGATCAGCAGAGGGGCGGGCCGCCCGGACCTGGGCGCATCACCTCGATATCAACCGTGCGATGCTGGCGGCGAGCCTCCTGCCGGACGGCGTGCTGCGGGCCTGAGGCCGACTCGGGGGCTCGACGGATCCAGGCTCAGTCGGTGTCCCGGGGGCGTTCACGTACCACCTCGTCCGGATCCTTGTCCTCGCGAAGGCCCAGATAGCGGGGATGCCTCAACCGACCCTCGTGCGTCCATTCGGTGAATCCGATCTCGGCCACGAGCCGTGGGCTGATCCAGTGGACGCCTTCCTCGTCGTCGGGTCCGTCCCGGTCGAACGGTGACGTGTCGCGCTCGAGCCCGTCCATGCGGTCACGCAGGTCACCGAGTTCGTCGTCGTCCCAGCCGGTGCCGACGCGCCCCGCGTAGACCAGGTCCCCGTCCTCGTGGTATCCGAGCAGCATCGCTCCGAATCCGACCCGCTCGCCCTCCGGCTCGGTGAAGCCGCCGACCACGAACTCCTGGCGGTCGACGCACTTGAACTTCAGCCAGCTCGTCGAGCGGTCGTGGACGTATGCGCTGGTGGCGTCCTTCGCGATCACTCCTTCCCAGCCCCGGTCGCAGGCCTCCCGCCAGAATGCGACTCCATCGGCGTTGCGATGCGGGAGGAACCGGATGGGATCGTCGAAGTCGAACGCGCGCTTCAGGAGCTTCTTGCGGGACCGGAGCGGCACATCGCCGACGTCGTGCCCGGAAAGGTGGAGCACGTCGAAGAGGTAGAGGTAGGCCGGCACGCTCTCCGCACGGCCGCGCGCCTCGTCCTCGTCCTTTACCCGGCTTCGGTTCTGTAATCGGGAGAAACTCGTGACGTTCCCGTCGAACACGACGATTTCGCCGTCGACGATCGCGTTCGGCGGGTTCATGCTTCGCAGGGCATCCACGAGTTCGGGCCAGGTGTCGTTCCGTTCCTTGCGGTTGCGGGTCATCAGACGGGGATTCCCGTCCTCCAGAAAGACCAGGATGCGTATGCCGTCGAGCTTCCGCTCGTAGATCCAGTCCGGGTCGTCGAACCGCTCGTCGGTGAGCGTGGCGAGCATCGGTGACGTCCACCGGGGCTGTTCGCATTCCGTGATCCGGTCGCGCTCTTCGTCCGTCAGGACCTGGAAGACGTCCACGTTCGATCTCACGCGTCGTCGCCGTGCCCCTGAACGACGAAACGGGGGGCCGAAGCCCCCCGTCCGGACGTCGTCGGGTCGGTCACGACGTCAGTCGCGCAGTTCGATGATCGACTCGGCGACGAATTCGCCACCCTCGAAGAGGTCGACGTCGACCTCTCCGGTGACGCTCACGACGTCCCCGACCTCGATGCGCTGGTATCCCTCGTCATCCAGAGGGTTGTAGGGCATCTCCTCGACCTCCACCCTGATGGCGCTTCCGCCCTCGGACAGCACGAACTCCTCGTCGCTGACCGATGTGACGGTTCCCTGCAGGACGGTGTTCCCGACATGAACGGGCTGCGTGATGGTCACGAACGCATCCTCTTCATCTACCGCGCTGGCGTAGAAGTAGGTGTTGATCGACTCGACGTATACGCTGCTGGCCTCGATCGTCGCGACCTCCATGAAATCGTCGTCGATCCGCCCCGCGACGCTCACCTTGTCGCCTTCCATGAGCACGTAGGCATCCGCGTCGCGATCACCATCGTCCATCTCGACGGTGATGGAGCCGTCGCCGTAGTCCAGGACGAACCTGTCCGCGTAGACCGCGTCGACGGTGCCGTCGATGCTGATCCAGCTGTCGTCGGGCTGCGCGTACGGCTCCTGAGCGGAGACAGGAATAGCGAGCAGCGTCACCAGGGCGGCCCCGGTGAGGATCCTGATCGCGAATCGAATCTTCATATGTGGCTCCTTCATGTATGGCTACTTCAGTGATGGTGTGACGTGGATACGGCGGTCAGTCGTCGATCACGAACGTGACCTTGAGATTCACGCGCCACGCGTGGACTTCGTCGTCACGTACGAGCGCTTCGGTCTCCTTGACCCATGCGCTCTCGATGTTCTCCACCGTGTCGGATGCGCGGCTGATTCCCTTCTGGATCGCGTCCTCGATGGAGCCGGGCGACTGTGCACTGATTTCGATGACTTTGGCTACGGACATGTGGTGAACTCCCGATTCGAGAGATGAGATTTCGTTGCGATGAAACGTCGGGTCAGATCGACCCCACGATGATGGCGACGGCCAGGAGGATCACGAGGATCCAGAAGAAGGCCCCGACAATCGCCTGGGCCTCCGTCTCGGCCGCAGCTTCGGCCGGGGTGACCACGCGTGGACGGGGCTCCGAGAGACCGGCGAGCAGAAAGCCGAACACCAGAGCGCCGAAGAGGAACGGCACCCACGCGACACCCGAAACCACGGGGCCGATCGGGGTGGTCCACGCGCCGACGGCCCACGCGCCGAGAAACACGATCAGGAAGAACCAGAAGACTCCGGACCAGCTTCCCTCTCGTACCCAGGGGCCTCTGCGTCCCAGAAGCCCGCCGAACAGAAAGACGATGAGCAGTCCTACGGCGAACGCTGTCAGGAATTCGAGCAGCAGCATGTGGTTGCTCCCGTGAGATGGATCGGTTTCCGTTCCACCCCCTCTGAAACGCAATTCACATTCCAACGCCCGACGCGCGGAAGTACGGGGTCGCAGCGCCTCGTTCGACCCCGTATCATTCAGGATCATCGGATGTGAACGACGCATCTGAATGACCCCTCACGGGGTCGGGCGGAACGGCCCTCACCCGTTTCCCGTACCTGCTATCCGTTCACGAGGCCGACTTCTCCCCCGACGCCGGGATGTCCCGTGCCCGAGGAAGCCATGAGAGGCGAAGCGCTCCACATCCTCGTTCTCGACGACGAGGAGCCGTCCCGCCGTGCACTCGTCCAGTGCTTCGAGGAAACGCCGCACACCACCTGCGCCGTCGCGACCCCCGACGAGGCATTCGGGCGTCTCGAGGACGAACTCTTCGACGTCGCCTTCTTCGATCTCCGGCTCGGGGCCGCGTCGGGTCTGGATCTGATCTCGGGTGCGCTCGCGCGATGCCCGTGGCTCAAGGTCGTGCTGATGACGGCCCATGGATCCATCGAGACGGCGGTGGAGGCCATTCGCGCCGGGGCGACCGATTACCTGCGGAAGCCGTTCGAGCCGACGGAGGTACGGGTCCTGGCCGAAAAGCTCCTCGCGGTGCGTCGACAGGAGCGTGCCGTGGCGGTCCTGCGGGAGGATGCGGAGCGCGCGTCGCCCCGCCCCCTCCTCGACAGCAGTGACTCGGAAATGCGCCGGGTGCTCGAAATCGCCCGGCGGGCCGCTCGCAGCACGGCCTCGGTCCTTCTCTCGGGAGACAGCGGTACGGGGAAGGGTGTTCTGGCGAGAGCGATGCACAGCTGGAGTGCACGGGCCGACGGACCGTTCTCGGTGGTGAGCTGTCCCTCCCTCTCGGAAGACCTCCTGCGGAGCGAGCTGTTCGGCCACGAACGCGGCTCGTTCACCGGAGCGGTAAAGGCGCATCGGGGGCGGATCGAGACCACGCAGGGGGGTACGCTCTTCCTCGACGAGATCGGCGACCTTCCGCTGTCCATCCAGCCGCAGCTGCTTCGGTTCCTGCAGGATCGCGAGTACGAGCGGGTAGGCGACACGACCACGCGGAGCGCCGACGTCCGGATCATCAGCGCCACCAACCACGACATCCGCCGAGCGGTTCGAGAACACGAGTTCCGCGAAGACCTCTTCTACCGGCTCCAGGTGATCGAAATCCGGATCCCTCCGCTACGTGATCGCCCGACGGACATCCTGCCGCTCGCGGAGAATTTCCTTCACAGGTACAAGGCCGAGAACTCACGTCGGCTGGACGGCTTCACCGACCAGGCCGAAGCCCGGCTTCTGGACTATCCCTGGCCCGGGAACGTGCGTGAACTCGAGAACGCCGTGGAGCGCGCCGTGATCCTGGCGGAGGGGCGTCATGTCGGGGCCGAGCTCCTCCCGTCGGTGGTCCCGGGCGGGCGTGAGGGGCCGTCCGAGGTGTCGGT
>DATFJS010000295.1:0-8582 GCA_035269045.1 Longimicrobiales bacterium
GGAGCAGAGCCGGATCGTGCGGGTCCCCCTCAATCGGGCCGGCGCCCTCCACCGGATCGGACGCCGTTCGTCCGCACTGTTGCAGGAACTCGGTCGCGAACCCACGGCCGACGAAATCGCCGAGGGGCTCGACATCTCGAAGGAGGAGGTCGAGCGCACCCTGGTGATCAGCCGGGCTCACCTTTCGCTCGATGCGCCGGTGACGCCGGGTGAGGACAACCGGCTTCTGGACTACCTGCCGGATCAACTGTCGCCGGGACCCGAGGACGAGGCCTACGAACACGCGCTCCAGCAGCGGATCGAGGACTCGCTCCGCTCGCTGAAGGAGCGCGAGGCCAAGATCCTCCGCCTCTACTTCGGGCTGGACGAGCAGGAACCGATGACGCTGGAGGAAATCGGGACGCTCCTGGGCATTACCCGGGAGCGCGTCCGGCAGATCAAGGAGAAGGCGCTGGACCGGCTCCGCCACGCCTCGAGGGCACGCTTCCTCGAGAGCTTCAGGTAGCGGCCTCGGCAGCTCCCGTCGGTATCTCGGCCCCGTGCTCTCGGGACGCACCGATCAGGGTCCACCTCCCGTTGACCGGGGCGGATCGTCGATTTATCCTTGATAGCTCTGCCCGTACTGCACCGAGGACTGTCAAGCAGGCCCGAGACATGAAGACGTATACTCCCAAAGCCAACGAGATCGAGCGCGCGTGGTTCGTGGTCGACGCCGGGGTGAAGCCCCTCGGACGTGTCGCCACCGAAATCGCTCGTGTCCTCCGCGGAAAGCACAAGCCCTCCTACACCCCGCACCTCGACGTGGGCGACCACGTCATCGTGATCAACGCCGAGAAGGCGTACCTCACGGGGAACAAGGAGTCGCAGAAGACCTACTTCCGTCACTCCGGCTACATGGGCGGCGAGAAGCACATCCCGTTCGAGCGGATGCGCGAGACGCACCCGGAGCGGGTCGTCGAGCTCGCCGTGAAGGGCATGCTTCCGAAGAACACGCTCGGTCGCCAGATGCGGAAGAAGCTCCGCGTCTACGCCGGCTCGGAGCACCCCCATGAGAGCCAGAACCCTCAGCCGCTCGAGATTTCCTGATGAGTGACGAGATGATCCAGACCGTCGGCCGCCGCAAGACCGCGTCCGCTCGTGTGATCCTCCGCCCCGGGAGCGGGACGTGGACGATCAACGACCGGACGATCGAGGACTACTTTCCGCGCCCGACGCTTCAGGCCCGGGTGGTGGAGCCACTCACGGTCACCGAGCTCGACGGGCAGTACGACGTGTTCGTCCGCGTGCACGGCGGTGGGCTCACGGGACAGGCGGATTCGGTTCGCCTCGGCCTCGCTCGCGCGCTGCTCGAGGTGGACGAGGAGCACCGGGCGATTCTTCGCGAGGGCGGCATGCTCACGCGCGACTCGCGGAAGGTCGAGAGGAAGAAGCCCGGCCAGCCCAAGGCACGCAAGAAGTTCCAGTTCTCGAAGCGTTGATGCACCGGAGGCTTCCGGCCTCCCCCGTCGCGACGAGCGTCGGGTAATCCTGATCGGGGCGTAATCGGCCCCACGAACACGCAAGGCACGAATGGAAAAGGTAGGACTGAACCAGCTTCTCGAGGCGGGTGTCCACTTCGGACACCAGACCCGCCGTTGGAATCCCAAGATGGGTCGCTTCATCTTCACCGAGCGCAACGGGATCCACATCATCGACCTCCGCATGACGCTGGACCGCCTCCAGGAGGCGGAGAAGGCTGTGCGCAAGGTCGTTCTCGGCGGCAAGCGGGTGCTCTTCGTGTGTACGAAGAAGCAGCTCACGCAGATCGTGGAGGACGAGGCGCTTCGCTGCGGATCGCTCCACGTCACCGAGCGCTGGCTCGGCGGCATGCTCACGAACTTCCAGACGATCCGGAAGCAGATCCGGCGCCTGAAGGAACTGGAGCGGGGCATGGAGGAGAACGCCTTCGAGTTCTACACGAAGAAGGAACAGCTTCTCCTGGATCGCGAGCGCGCGAAGCTCGACAAGTACCTGTCGGGCGTGAAGGAGATGAACAAGCTCCCGGGTGCGCTCTTCGTGATCGACGCGAAGCGCGAGGAGATCGCGGTGAAGGAGGCCAAGCGCCTCGGCATCCCGGTGATCGCGCTGACCGACACGAACGCCGACCCGGATCCGATCGACTACCCGATCCCGGCGAACGACGACGCGATCCGTTCGGTGAGCCTGCTCACCAAGGCGATCGCCGACGCGATCGAGTCCGCCCGCAAGGAGGCTCCGGAAGAGGGTCCGCAGGAAGAGGTCGAGGCGACCACGTACTCGACCGAGACGGGCGAGACCAAGGACGAAGCGGCCGCGCCGGCCCAGCCGAAGCGCCGTCGCCCGCGCAAGCGTCGTCCCCGGCCCGAGGTGATCGCGCAGATCACGTCGAGCGACGAGGGTGGTGAGGACGCCGCCGACCAGGGCGAGGAAGAGACGGGCGACGAGGAGAACTGACTCCGGCCCGCGGCTCCCACGGGAGCCTGAAGAGGCGGTCGTCGGACCGGCATCCCACGGGATGCCTGCCGGGCCGCCTCTTCGCACGAAGCACGACGAGCACACTCAACGAATAGATGACGTCACATGGCGATCACTGCAGCGCAGGTTAAGGAGCTCCGCGACCGCACGGGTGCGGGGATGATGGATTGCAAGAAGGCTCTCGAGGAGACCTCCGGCGACATGGAGGCCGCGATCGACCTTCTCCGCTCGCGTGGCGCCGCCAAGGCCGCCAAGCGTGAGGACAAGTCGGCGAACGAGGGCTTCATCGGCACCTACGTCCACCACTCCGGGAAGGTCGGCGTGATGGTCGAGCTGAACTGCGAGACCGACTTCGTGGCCAACACGGAGGACTTCCAGAAGCTGGCCAGCGACCTCGCGATGCACATCGCGGCATCCAGGCCGATCTCGGTGTCCACCGACTCGATCCCCGCCGAAGAGGTGGAGCGGGAGCGCGCCGTGTACGCGGCGCAGGTGGAGGAGGAGGGGAAGCCCGAGAACATCCGCGAGAAGATCGTGGAGGGGAAGCTCGGCAAGTGGTTCAAGGACGTTGCGCTTCTCGAGCAGCCCTTCGTGAAGAATCCGGACAAGACGATCGACGACCTGGTGACGGAGGTGTCGGCCAAGACCGGCGAAAAGATCGAGGTCGCGCGGTTCGCGCGCTTCTCGATCGGCGACTGACCGATCCGCGGCCCGGCCCCGAGAGGGGTCGGGCCGCTTTCGCATCCGGAGACGACCACGCATGAGTGACCCGACCTACTCCAGAGTCCTGCTGAAGCTGTCCGGCGAAGCCCTCGCGGGCGAGCGCGGGTTCGGCATCGAGCCCGAGGTCGTGGACCGGCTCACGGACGAGATCAAGGCGATCGCCGCGATGGGTGTGTCGCTGGGTCTCGTCATCGGGGGCGGCAACATCGTTCGTGGAGCCATGGCGTCCCAGAAGGGCATGGACCGCGTCCAGGCCGATTACATGGGAATGCTGTCCACGGTGATCAACGCCCTGGCGGTCCAGGACCTGCTGGAGCGGAAGGGGGTCGAGACCCGTGTGATGACCGCGATCCGGATGGACGAGATCGCGGAGCCGTACATTCGCCGCCGGGCCATGCGCCACATGGAGAAGGGGCGGGTGGTGCTCTTCGCGGCTGGAACCGGGAACCCCTATTTTTCGACCGATACGGCCGCGGTGCTGCGCGCGATCGAAATGGAGTCGGAGGTCGTGATCAAGGCGACCAAGGTGCAGGGCGTCTATACGGCGGATCCCGCCAAGGATCCCGACGCGGAGTTCCTGCCGACGGTCTCCTACCACGAGGTGATGACGCGGGAACTGGCGGTCATGGACGCTGCGGCCGTGTCGCTGTGCAAGGAGAACGACCTCCCGATCATCGTGCTCAATCTGGAGAATCGGGGTACGGTCGTGTCCGCGATCCGCGGCGATCATGTCGGAACCTTCGTGTCCGGCAACTGACGACGAACAGGCGAGGAATCGACGATGACCACGATCAAGGAAACGAAGCAGCGGATGGAGGAGGCTCTCGAGGCGATGTCTCGCGAGTTCTCGTCCGTACGTACCGGCAAGGCCACCCCGTCCCTGCTCGATACCGTCCGTGTCGAGGCCTACGGCGGGAAGATGCCGCTCAACCAGGTCGCGACCGTGCACGCGCCGGAGCCGGCGCTCCTGGTCGTGCAGCCCTTCGACAAGTCGCTGCTCCAGGAGATCGAACGGGGCATCATGCAGGGCGACCTCGGCCTGAACCCCGCGAACGACGGCAACATCATCCGCATTCCGATCCCGCCGCTCAACGAGGAGCGCCGGAAGGAGCTCGTCCGGGTCCTGCACAAGATGGCCGAGGAGGGACGCATCTCCCTCCGGCACGCCCGGAAGCACGCGCGGGACGAGGTGCAGAAGCAGATGAAGGAGCACGAGATCGGCGAGGACGAAGGGCATCGTCAGCTCGACGAGCTCGACAAGCTCACGCATCGCTACACGGACCGCATCGAGGAGATGCTGGAGAAGAAGGAAGCCGAGGTGATGGAGATCTGATCTCCGTCCCTCGCTCTCCTCACTCCATCTCCGCCCGCCCGTGAGCCGCCCCGGGGACCTCGTCGCGCGCCTCGGCGTCGCCGTACTCGGCATCCCCGTGGTGCTGGGCGCGCTCGTCGTCGACGGGTGGATTCTCGGGGGCATCATGGCCGTCGTGGCGCTGATCGGGGCCGCCGAGTTCTACACGATGCGTGGTCTCGGCGGCGAGCGACCCTTCCGGGCGCTCGGTTCGCTTGGTGCGGCGAGTGCCGTGCTGATCGCCACGGCCGGCCCGACGGTCGCGGAGTTCGCCATTCCCACCCTCGGCCTGCTTCTCGGCCTCTACGCCCTGAGCTTCGCTGCGGCCCTGCCGCTACGGTGGCCGGGCGGATCTCCGATCGGCGCGGCCTCCACCACGGTGTCCGGGGTCCTGTATGTGGGCGTCCCCCTCGCGTTCGTGCCCATCCTGCGAGGTCTGCCCTCAACGCGGGGCGGGGGAACTCCGGAAGAGATCCTGCCCGCCATGGGCTTCGTGCTTCTCCCGCTACTGGTCACGTGGGCGAACGACTCCGCGGCCTATTTCGTCGGTAACGCGATCGGGCGCACGAAGCTCTCGCCCTCGCTGTCGCCCGGAAAAACGTGGGAGGGCGCGATCGGCGGCCTGCTGGGCTCGGTCGCGGCGGCCGTCACCTGCGCCATCTGGTTTCTCGACGAGCTCCCGGTGCTCGGTGTCACGCCGGGCCAGGCGGCGCTCATCGGACTCGTGATCGGGATCGTGGCGCAGGTCGGGGACCTCGTCGAATCCGCGCTGAAGCGCGAGGCGGGCGTGAAGGACTCCGGACGGGTCTTTCCCGGGCACGGTGGCATGCTCGATCGCGTCGACTCACTGATCTGGACCTTTCCCTTCACCTGGCTGATGCTCCAGGTTCTCGGAGTCCTGCCGTGACGGATCCGATTCGTATCGCGCTGCTCGGGTGCACGGGATCCATAGGGCGGAGCACGCTGGAAGTCGTACGACGACACCCGGAGCGATTCCGGATCGTGGCGATGTCCGCGAACCGGCGGGTGGATGCTCTGGCGGACCTGGTCGCGGAGTTCGCGCCGTCGCACGTCGCGGTGGCCGACGAGAAGGTACCCCTCCCGACGGGGGCGAACGGGTGGGCCCGCGGGGCCGAGGCCGTGGCGGACCTCGCGCGCCTGGACGAGGCCGATGTGGTGGTGAACGCCGTGATCGGCGCGGCCGGTCTGATGCCGACGCTCGCGGCGCTGGAAGAGGGAAAGCGCGTCGCGCTCGCCAACAAGGAATCCCTGGTCGCCGGTGGCAGTCTCGTCCTCGACGTGGCCGAGCGTACGGGGGGAGAGGTCGTCCCGATCGACTCCGAGCACTCGGCGATTCTCCAGTGCCTCGCGGGCTGCGACCGGACGACGGTGCGCCGGATCGTCCTGACCGCCTCCGGCGGGCCCTTCCGCGGGCGCTCGGTCGACGAGCTCGTGGACGTCCGTCCGTCCGAGGCGCTCAGGCATCCGACCTGGGACATGGGAGCGAAGATCACGATCGACTCGGCCACGCTCGGCAACAAGGCGCTCGAGGTGATCGAGGCGCATGTGCTGTACGGCATCGACTACGATCGGATCGACGCGGTGGTTCACCCCCAGTCGATCGTCCACTCGTTCGTGGAGTTCGTTGACGGGTCACTGCTCGCTCAGGTCGGAGATCCGACCATGGAGCTTCCGATCATGTACGCGCTCACGTGGCCCGAGCGCGTGGAGGACACGCGTCTCCAGGGCTGGGATCCGGTCGCATCGTCCCCGCTCACCTTCGAGGCGATCGACCATGCGGCGTTCCCCATGTTCGGCGTCGGGGTCGACGCCGGACGTCGGGGCGGCGTGGCCACGGCGGCATTCAACGCCGCGAACGAGGTAGCGGTCGCGGCCTACCTCGACGAGCGTATCCGCTTCCCCGATATGGCCGACGTCGTGGCCGATGCGATCATGGCGGTGGGGTCCGGTGTACCGACCACCATCGACGATGTGATGCGTGCCGACGACGAGGCGCGTTCCGTGGCCGCCGAGGCCATCACCAACATTGAGAAGCAGAGGTAGTACCTCCACATGATGACTCTCCTCGCGACCGCCGTTCTCCTCGGCGTCCTGATCTTCATTCACGAGCTCGGCCACTTCGCTGCGGCGAAGTCCGTGGGGATCGGCGTCGAGAAGTTTTCCATCGGCTTCGGCCCCACGCTCTGGGGCTTCCGGCGGGGCCAGACCGAGTACGTTCTCGCCGCGATCCCGCTCGGTGGATACGTGAAGATGCAGGGCATGGAGGACGAGGTCATGGAGGCGCTCGAGGGGGCGCCGCGGTCCGAGGACCGTGACCGGAGCCGGGATTACGACTCGAAATCGGTCCTCGCCCGAGCGTTCGTGATCTCCGCGGGCGTCATCATGAACTTTCTCTTCGCCTTTGCGGTCTATGCGGCCTCCGTCGGCGTGTGGGGCTTCGCGGAGCAGAACACGACGCGCATCGGCGACGTCCGCGGGGAGCTGATCCCGGCGGGCGCCGAGCAGCTCGGTGAACTCTCCATCGGCTCCGAGATCGTGTCGGTCGGTGGCGAGGAGGTCGAGCACTGGGGGGACGTGCGGGACGCGCTCTACGAGGCGCCGACGGGGAGCCTGTCGATCGTGACGAGGGATCCCGCTCGTGAGGTCGAGATTCGGGTTCCCGCCGGCGAGGAGGAGCGCATCCGGCTCGCCAGCGCTCTCACCTACTGGCTCGCGCCCGATCTGGGCATGGTCACGCCCGGCTCACCCGCCGAGAAGGCGGGGCTCGAGACGGGAGATCGGGTCGTGTCCATCGCGGACCGACCCATCGCGACGTGGTGGGAGATGGTCGACGCGATTCGCGCGCGGCCCGAGGTCGAGACGGCCATCACGGTGGAGCGCGACGGTGGACAGCTCACCCGTACGGTCACGCCCGAGGCGACCGAGACGACCGAGCCCGGCTCGAACGACGCTATCACGATCGGCACGATCGGAGTCGGTCAGTCGGTCGAGGCGGACGCGGTCGTGTACGAGCGCGCGCCCTGGGACGAGGCCCTCGTCTTCGGGTACCGCGAGACGGTCGCCGTGTCCGGTGAGATTCTCGGCTTCCTCGGGGGACTGTTCACGGGGGACGTGTCACCTCGGAGCATGGGCAGCATCGTCACGATCGGATCCGTGTCCGGCCAGGCGGCCGAGCTCGGCATCCAGGCTTTTCTCAACTTCATGGCCCTCTTCAGCATCAATCTGGCCATCCTGAACCTGCTGCCGATCCCGGTCCTCGACGGTGGCCATCTGGTCTTTCTCGGGATCGAGGCGGTCCGTGGGCGGGCGCTCTCCGTCGAGCAGCGCCTGCGGTGGTCGAACGTCGGCTTCGTCGTGCTGATGGGCATCATGGTGTTCGCCCTCGGCAACGACATGCTCAGGCTGCTCGGGCTCTGACCCTCGGTCCCCCGGGCTGGACGCCGACGGCGTCAGCGGCTCCGGGACCCGAACAGCGTGAACTGACCCGGGCCCGAGGTGGTCCGCCGGGCGGCCAGATCGAACCAGGGTGTCGGTTCATCCTGCGTGGCGACGGTCACCGTCCCCGCGAAGCCCTCCCGATCCAGCGCGGCCGATACGACCTCGTGGGCGAGCGAGGGGCGGTTGGACTCCGCGGACAGGTGAGCCAGGACGATCGTGGTGAGGTGCTCGTGATGCAGTTCGCACGCGAACCGCGCCGCCGCGTGATTCGAGAGATGTCCGTGGCTCGACCGGATCCGCGCCTTCACGCTCCAGGGATACGGCGCGTCCTGAAGCAGTCCTTCGTCGTGGTTCGCTTCCAGAACCAGTCCGTCGCAGTCCGACAGTGCGAGCCGGATCCCGGTGGTCGGCCTCCCCAGGTCCGTGGCGATCCCGAGGCGGAGGTTCTCCTCGGGATCCGCGACGGCCACACCCACCGGATCGACGGCGTCGTGCACGGTGAGGAACGGCTCGACCCGGATGTCTCCGACCCGGAAGGGGCGACCGGGCCGATACG
>DATFJS010000296.1:0-5071 GCA_035269045.1 Longimicrobiales bacterium
GCATCCGTCCGCGCTGGGCGACGTGGTCCAGGAAATCGTGAACCGCGTCCAGCCCCATCCCGGAGCGGGCATTCACCCGCGTCACCTGGACCCCGAGGCGCTCCGCCAGCCGTGCGTCGTCGAGTTCGCCCTCACGCGCGTCCAGCTCGTCGGCCATGGTCAGCACGAGCAGCGTCGGAATACCGAGCTCGAGCACCGGCTCGACCAGCATCAGCTGCGGCTCGAGGCGGGTACAGTCGACGGTGAGGACGAGAGCGTCCGGTGGCCGGAGTCCCTCGACCCTCCCCTCGAGCACATCCCGCGTGACCTGCTCGTCGAGCGTGCGCGACGAGAAGCCGTTCACACCGGGCAGATCGACGATCTCCAGCTCACCCGACGGCGTGCGCACCTCGCCGAGGTGCTTCTCGACGGTGACGCCGGGGTAGTTCGCGACCTTCTGACGGAGTCCGGTCAGCTGGTTGAAGAGGGTCGTCTTGCCCGAATTCGGCGGGCCGACGAGAGCGACGAGCGGATGCGCGTCGCCGGTCGGAGCTTCGGGGGTGGCTACACCCGACTCCGTCGTGCCGGACATCTACCGCGACGCGGGACCGTCAGTCCGCGTTCATGGTGAACCGCCTCACGCAGATGCACCCCGCGGTCTCCCGCCGGAGTGCCAGCATGACGCCGTCCACCTCGACGATCGGATCTCCGGACGGCGAGCGCCGCACCGGGCAGAGCCGGCAGCCGGGGAGTACTCCCCGCTCGAGGAGCGGTTCGACCTGATCGTCGGGCATCTCGAATCGGATCAGTTCGACCACCTCGTCGACCGAGATGTCGGAGAGCCGCAGATCGGCCTGGAGCGAGGCAGACCGTGGTCCCCCTTCCCGCTTGGCCGTCGACTGCTGCGACCGCGTCGTGTCTGAAATGGCTTCGGACATGATGATCCGGACGTTCGAGTTGCCGTTGAGATTCAATCTCAACCACATTCCCCCCTCGCGCAATCCTCTTTCCCCCGCGATCCTTCGTCCCCCGCGCCGTCCGGCGCCACTGGACCGCACGACAACGCCACTGCCATGAGCCCCAAGACGCGCGTCGGATGGCGCGAATGGGTCGCGTTCCCCGACCTCGGCATCGATCGGATCAAAGCCAAGGTCGATACCGGGGCCCGCTCGTCCGCGCTGCACGCCTTCGACGTCGAGCGGTTCGAGCGGGACGGAGATTCGTGGGTGCGCTTCCGGGTTCATCCACGGCAACGGGACGACGAGTACGAGGTCGAGTGCGAGGCGCCGCTCGTGGATGAACGCGAGGTGAAATCCTCGACCGGCCGGGTCACGCTTCGTCCGGTGGTCCTCACGCACCTCGAGTGGATGGGGGAGCGCTGGGAGATCGAACTGACGCTCGTTCGGCGCGATCAGATGGGCTTTCGCTGCCTCGTGGGCCGGCAAGCGATGCGGAAGCGATGGATCGTCGACCCGGCGGCGTCGTACGTGGGGGGCAGGCGGCTCCCCTTCGGCACGAAGAAGCGTCGCGGCGAAGAGAAGGACATCGACACGGACACTGGATCGGGACTTCCCTCGGGGGCCCCCACGTCGGAGGACGAATGAGGATCGGAATTCTCTCGCGAAAGGCGACACTCTATTCGACGCGTCGCCTGCGCGAGGCCGCGGAGGAACGGGGGCACGACGTCATCGTCGTCGACCCGCTCCGCTGCTACATGAACATCACCGCGAAGAGCCCTCAGGTCGTCTACAGGGGCGAGCCGCTCCATCTCGATGCGGTGATTCCGCGGATCGGCGCCTCGATCACCTTCTACGGGTGCGCGGTCGTGCGGCAGTTCGAGATGACGGGCGCCTACACCTGCGCCGAGTCGGAGGCGATCACCCGATCCAGGGACAAGCTGCACTCGATGCAGCTCCTCTCCTCGGAGGGCGTGGGAGTACCGGTCACCGGGTTCGCGCGCAGCTCGCGTGACACCAAGGGGCTGATCGACATGGTCGGCGGCACGCCCCTGGTCATCAAGCTGCTGGAGAGCACGCAGGGCACGGGCGTCGTCCTCGCCCAGACCCGGAAGGCCGCCGAGTCGGTGATCGGGGCCTTCCGGCAGCTCGACGCGAACATCCTGGTGCAGGAGTTCATCAAGGAGGCCGGGGGTGCCGACGTACGCGCCTTCGTCGTGGGGGGGCGCGTCGTGGCATCGATGGAGCGACAGGCCGCGCCCGACGAGTTCCGTTCGAACCTCCACCGAGGTGGAACGGCCACCGAGGTGAAGCTGACGCGCAAGGAGCGCAACACCGCGATCCGGGCGGCTCGGAAGATGGGCCTGACCGTGGCCGGCGTGGACCTTCTGCGTTCCGATCGCGGCCCGCTGGTCATGGAGGTCAACGCCTCGCCCGGACTGGAGGGGATCGAGGCCACGACGGGCGTCGACGTGGCCGGCGAGATCGTCGAGTACGTCGAGAGTCACGCGGTGGAGGGCGACCACCCGCCCGCCGGGAAGAGTCGGCGGAAGGGTGTGCGGAAGGCGGCCGCGGCCCGCGCGTCGAGCGACGCCACGGAGCAGGCCGAGGCCACGGCACCGGCCGACCGGGAGGCGCGTGAGGAAGAGGAGTAGGGCCGACCGTGGGTAGCGGGGACGGGAACGACCAGCGTGACTGGGGCTCGATCCGGGTCGCCGGCACCGAGGTCGCGCCGGGGACGCAGGGCCAGGCCGAGATTCCCGTCGCGCGATACGTGACGGGAGACTGGGTTCACCTGAAGGTGGAGGTGATCCGGGGTGCCCTTCCCGGCCCGTCCGTCTGGCTGAGCGGGGCCATCCACGGGGACGAGCTCGACGGCGTCGAGATCATCCGCGGCGTCTCGGAGAAGATCTCGCCGGCGAAGCTGCGGGGCACGGTGCTCGCGATCCCGATCGTGAACGTGTTCGGCTTCATCCAGGCGTCGCGATACCTCCCCGATCGCCGAGATCTCAATCGCTCCTTCCCCGGCACCGAAAAGGGGTCGATGGCGTCACGGCTCGCCTGGCTGTTCACGAAGGAGATCGTCGACCGGTGCGAGTGGGGGCTCGACTTCCACTGCGGCTCCGGCGACCGGGAGAATCTTCCACAGGTGCGTGGCGACCTGGAGGACGAGGAGACCCGGGCGGTTGCGGAGGCGTTCGCCGCGCCGCTGCTGATCCACAACTCAGGTCCGGCGGGCTCCCTGCGCCGCGAGGCGGTCGAACTGGGACGGCGCGTGCTGGTCTACGAGGGAGGCGAGGCGGGCCGGTTCACGCGGTCCAGCATCGAATCCGGGATCGACGGAGCCCTCCGGGTGCTTCGGCATCTCGACATGATCGACAGGGCGCCCGTCGCGAAATCACCGTCCGTTCATGTGGATTCGACCCACTGGGTGCGAGCTTCCCGGTCGGGCATCGTCCGGCTGGACGCCGAGCTCGGCGAGGAGGTCCGGAAGGGGACCAAGATCGGTGAGGTCACCGAGATTCTCGGAGGCGGCCGCAAGCGGGTACGCGCCAGCAACACCGGGATCGTGATCGGCCGCCGCGTGAATCCGGTGGTCTACCAGGGCGAGGCGCTGGTGCACATCGCGCGGGTCCGCGCGAAGAACTGACGGGCCCGACCCACGGATGACGGGCCCGACCCACGGACCCCTACCGGATGTGGTCGGCCTCGCCGCCGCCGGTCGTCCCGCCGGCACCGGTCGCTTCACCCTCATCGGCGGCCTCTCGGCCCGCTGTGGACTCGTCGCTCCCGAACTCGTCGCGGAGTGATTCCGGGTCCCACCCACGGTCCCGGTCGACCCCGGAGTCTTCCAGCTCCAGCCGCAGGATCCTCTCAAGATCCGCGATGCGGGCTCGCGCCGTGGAAACGAAGGCGCTCCGGTCCTTCCCCTCCATTCCCGCGATCGCGTCGAGCGACTCCTCCTCGTGCCGCAGGAAGGTGCGGGTGGCCCGCTGTGCCTGATAGGCGCGGAACCCGAGGATCCGGAGGGCGTCCCTTCCCGCGCGGAGGGCCGTGTCGAGCGACTGGCGATAGACCGCCTCGACGCCTTCGTCGCGCAGGACATGCGCGTCGCTCCAGTCGAACGCCCGTGCGAAGATCCTGAGGTCGGGGAAGTGCTTTCGTGCCGTGCGGACGACCTTCAGCGTCGAGTCGGGATCGGGCATCGCCACGACCAGAAGCGTCGCGTCACGGGCCCCGGCCACGTCGAGCAGGTCGTGCCTGGTCGCATCGCCGTAGTAGACCTCCAGTCCCAGCTCGCGCAGGAGATCCACCCGGTCCGAGTCGTAGTCGAGCACCGTGGTGTCGACGTTCTTGGCCCGGAGCAGGCGTCCGATCGTCGCACCGAACACCCCGAAGCCCGCGATCAGGACGGGCGCGTGGCCCGTCATCGAATCCATCGGCCGCTGCCCCCGCTCCTTCGTCCCGAAACGGGGCCTGATCAGCCGGTCGTTCACGAGCAGGAGAAGCGGCGTGACAGCCATCGAGATCGCGGCGGCCGCGACCAGCGGGTCCACGATCGCGGCGCCGAGTACCCCTTCCTGCGTGGCGAACGAGAACAGCACGAAGGCGAACTCGCCCATCTGCGGGAGAGCGAAGGCGAAGAGCAGTGCCGGGTCGCCGGCCAGACGGAAGCCCCTCGCGAGCGCGAGGAGCACCAGAAACTTGAGCAGCATCACGCCGCCGGCGATCCCGAATATGACCCCGGCCTGATCGGCGATGAGCTCGAAGTCGATGGATGCACCGACGGCGAGGAAGAACAGGCCGAGAAGGAGCCCCTTGAAGGGGTCGATATTCGTCTCCAGTTCGTGCCTGTACTCGCTGGTCGCGAGGACCACGCCGGCGAGGAAAGTCCCGAGCGCGGGGGAGAGACCGACCAACTGCATCAGGAGGGCGATGCCGATGACGAGCGCCAGCGCCATGGCGGTGAATACCTCCCGACTCCGCGTGCGGGCAATGGCGCGCAGCACGGGCCGGAGGGCGTAGCGGCCCCCCACCACGATCACGGCCACCGCACCGAGAACGGCCAGTGTCTGCACCCAGCCGGGGAGTCCCGCGAGGAGACTCGCCGATTCCGCATGACCGGCGTCGGCCGC
>DATFJS010000297.1:0-3733 GCA_035269045.1 Longimicrobiales bacterium
GCCAGACGGTCCCCTCGAGCGACGTGTGCGACAGGAATGCCTCCCCCGACCGCGCCACCTGCTCCAGTATCTCGTGGTTCAACTCGTTTTCCGCCGCGACGTCGTGGTCCGGGCGTACGGCCCGGAAAACCACGAGCGCCATGGTGCCGGGGGTGTCGACCTCCCAGCCCGCGGTCCGGCGGATGGTCTCCGCGATCTCGCCCGCGAGATCCAGATGGTGCCGAAGCCGCCGGCGGATCCCTTCCAGCCCGAACCATCGAAGTACGAACCACAGCTTGAGGGCCCGGAACCGACGGCCGAGGGCGACCCCGTAGTCCATCAGGTTCGTCGCGTCCTCTCCCTCGGTGGTGCGGAGATATTCCGGCGTGAGCGAGAACGCGCCCCGCAGCCGGTCCCCTCCCCGCACCCAGAGCACCGAACAGTCGATGGGGGTGAACAGCCACTTGTGGGGATTCACGACGACGGAGTCGGCGCGCTGCCATCCGTCGAACCGCTCGCGCCACTCCGGGAGCAGCGCGAGAGGCCCCCCGTATGCGGCATCGACGTGGAGCCAGACGCCCTCCTGCCGCGCCACGTCGGCGATATCCGCGACCGGGTCCACCGCGGTCGTGGAGGTGGTTCCGAGGGTGGCGACGACGGCCACGGGCGTGCGGCCGACCCTTCGATCGTCGGCGATGGCACGCCGCAACGCCTCGGGATCCATCCGTCGCTGGTCGTCCGTGGGGACGTGTACCACACCGTCACGGCCGAGTCCGAGCGTGAGAACCGCCTTGTCCACGGACGAGTGCGCCTCGGCGGATGCGTACACCCGCCCCGGTGACGCACCGGACAGACCCGCGTCCGTCGATCCGGGGATCGCGGCATGCCGGGCCGCGGCGAGGGCGTAGAGCGTCGATGTCGAGGCCGTGTCGTTGATCGCGCCCGCGAGCCCCCCCGGCAGCCCCAGGGCCCGGGCCAGAAGCTCGAGGACGTGCTCCTCCAGTTCGGTCACCGAAGGTCCGCTCCGCCAGACCATCCCGTTCACGTTCAGCGCGGCGGCCACCGCTTCGGCCAGGATCCCGGGACCCGATCCGGTCACGGCGAAGTAGGCGTGGAACCGTGGGTGATTCCAGTGCGTGGTCGCCGGGATGACCAGGCGGTCGAGGTCGCCGAGGATCGCTTCGAACGGTTCCCCCTCCTCGGGAAGGTCCGGAAGGCGAGTCCTCAGGTCTCCCGGTTCGATGTCGGGAAACACGGGGAGTTCGCCGACGCGGTCCAGGTAATCGGCGATCCAGTCGGCGACGTCGTGTGCGTGACGTCGAAGTTCCTCGACGGGCATGTCGTGGAGCCCACCGCCCCCCCCTGCGGCCCCGGTCTCCCCGTCGGCGGACGCCGCCGTCACGATCCGCCGTTCTCCCGGGCGTGGTGTCGCAGCGACTCGCACTCGGAACGGATCTCCTCGAGTTGTCCACGAAATTCGTACCGCACTTCGTCGGACAGCGCCTCCGGCACGCCGGATCCCTGGAAGAGCGCGAAGAACATCGCATCCGTGTGTCCGACGCTCGCGTGGGTCACGAGGCGATCCGCGAGGCGATTGAGCTGGAGCACGTCCCGCAGCCCCCGGGCCCCGGTGGGTGTCCCGGGCGGGTCCTGATAGATGAGCCGGATGACCGATTCGCGCAGGATCTGCACCTCTTCGATCGCCTCACCCGCGGCGAGGCCACGACTCGCGGCGAACGACCCGAAGAGCTCGGCCGTACGGTCCCAGAGCGGCTCCGCGTGGGAGCGGAGCGGCATCATGCAGAGCGGCAGGATGTCGAGAAAGAGGTCGAGGAAGCCCTCGAGAAGTTCGTCTCGCCCGTCGTCGCGGTCACCCTGCCTGCGCGCGCGAACCATCGCGAGCCATCGCTCTCTGAGCGGGTCGCGATGCTCGGCCAACCAGTGGGACAGATCGAAGGCGTTCAGCGTCGTGTGCATGCGTCCGGGGGCGGAGTACTGCCAGCCCCTCAAACTGCGCGACCGCGAGTCTGAGGTCCACCCTGTCCGGCTCCGTGCACGTCCAGCCGCATGGTCACGACCGTGCCCTTCCCCGGCCGGCTCGTCAGCGACACCTCGCCGTCCCACGACTCGACCAGCCGGCGCACGATGGCGAGCCCCAGCCCCGTACCGGTGGAGCGGGTCGAGAAGTGCGGTTCGAACACGCGCGAAAGGAGACTCTCGGCGATCCCGGGCCCTTCGTCCTCGACGGACAGCAGAACGCTGTCCCCGGACCGACGCGCGGTGATCCGCACGTCTCCCCCGGACTGCATGGCGTCCCGCGCATTCTCGAGCAGATTGACCAGGACCTCCTTCATCTCCGACCGACGGGCTCGTACGGGTGGCAGCTCCTCCGAGACCTCCGAGCGGAACCGGACCGTTCCCTGTCCCGAGCGATAGAGGGCGAGGACCTCGGTCACCACGACGTGCGGCGAGACCTCCTCGATCGGGGTCCCAGCCGCCTCCGGCGCGCCGAGCCGGGAGAAGCTCGACGCGATGTCCGCGAGGCGGTCGATCTCGCGCAGCATGGCCTCGACGTTGCGTTCGAGGATCTCGCCGAAGTCGTCCCGGCGATCCCGATAGGCGCGCTGGACATGCTGAACGCTCAGCTTGATCGGCGTCAGCGGGTTCTTGACTTCGTGGGCCACCTGTCGGGCCATCTCGCCCCACGCGAGGACCCGCTCGGTGCGAAGCTCGTCCGTGACGTCTTCCAGGCTGACCACGGCCCCGGAATCCTCCTGGTCGGCCTCTTCGCGGATCCGACGTACGCGCACCCGGATCCGACGATCGCCGAGCTGGATCTCGCTGCCCGCCTCCAGCGGCCCCTCTTCCAGGTACCGTTCCAGCCACGAGCCGACGTCGCCGAGCGTGTCGGCATCGACCGGCGTACCCGGCTCGAGTGGCTCCCCCAGGAGCGCGCGAGCGCGATCGTTCACGAGGGAGACCCGGCCTTCGGTGTCCACCGCCAGAACGCCGGTCGCGGCCTCCGCCACGATGGCCCGCGTGCGACGGTTGGTCCGGAGCAGATTGAGGCGGGCGTCCCGGAGCCTCGCGACCATCCGGTTGAAGGCGTCGAACACCGCCCCGAACTCGTCCATCCGGCCGTCCGGAAGCCGGAGATCGAGGTTGCCGGACCCGACCCGCTCGGAGGCGATCCGCAGCGTGGCGATCGGGCGGGAGAGGGCGCGACCGACGGCGAGCGCCAGGATGAGCGACACGACCGCGCCCACGAGCATGGCGAAGGCGAGGAGGTCCCGTACCTCCGCCTGGCGGACCGCGTCGGCGCCCGCGTCCAGCGGAACCGGGGCCCCCACCACGTCGCCGTCCGGGAGCCGGCCGTACGCCGTCACGTAGCGCCAGGGACCGGCCACCGTGATCCGCGTTCCGCCCATCCGCTCCCGGCGCGTCAGTTCACGCTGGATCTCGAAAGGCACCCAGGCCTCGTACAGTCCCAGTTCCACCAGCGGCTCGATCGAGCCCTCGCGCAATTCTCCGGAGCGGTACTCCAGGACCTCCGTCCCGACGCGCTGAGCGAGGAAGTCGATGACGCCGCCGACCTCGAGATAGATCTGGCCCGCCTCCTCGGCGGCTTCGGTGGCGAGAAGCTCCGCCGCCCGCCGGGACGCGCCCTCGATGGTGCGATAGGCGAGCGAGCCGAAGACGAGGTTCGACACAGCGAAGAAGCCGAACAGCGCGAGCGTGATGCGCGCTCTGAAGG
>DATFJS010000298.1:0-3151 GCA_035269045.1 Longimicrobiales bacterium
CCGGTGGCAGCTTCGTCGGGATGGAGGACTGGGAGACGGTCGGTGGCGGCGACGGCATGTACAACGTCTTCGAGACCTGCACCAACCGGTATCTCTACAACGAGTCGCAGTTCGGACCCATCCGTCGCATCGACCTCTGGACCGGTGAGACAGAGGGCATCCGCATGCAGGATCCGGACCTCCGCTTCAACTGGATGTCGCCGATCCAGGTCTCACCGCACAACTGCGACGTGATCTTCCACGGCGCCAACCGCCTCCTGCGCTCGCCCAACCGCGGCGAGACCTGGCAGTACGTGAGCCCGGATCTGACCAAGGCCGACCCGATGACCCTCACCACGGGCAAGGGCGGCGACGGCAACATCCAGTACGCGACCATCACGACCTTCGACCAGTCGGATCTGAACGCCGACGTGATCTGGGTGGGGACCGACGACGGCAACGTCCAGGTCACGCGCGACGGCGGAGACACGTGGACGCTCCTGAACGACAACATCCCCGGCAACCCCGAGTACTGGGTCAGCCGGGTCGAGGCGTCGCACCACGATCCCGCCCGGGCCTATCTCAGCTACACCGGGTATCGCCGGGACGACTTCCGCGCGTTCGTCTACACGACGGACGACTACGGCCAGACATGGACGGACATCTCGTCCAACCTGCCGGACTACGGCCCGATCAACGTGGTGCGTGAGCATCACCAGAACCCGGATCTGCTCTTCGTCGGCACGGAATTCCAGGTGTGGGTCTCGGCCGACCGGGGCGGCAGCTGGGCGTCGATGAAGAACGACATGCCGACGCAACCGGTGCACGACATGCAGATCCACCCGCGCGAGAACGACCTCATCGTCGCGACGCACGGCCGTGGCCTCTACATCGCGGACATCGCCCCGCTCGCCCAGCTCACCCCCGAGGTGATGGCGTCGGGCGCGCACCTCTTCACGCCCGAGTCGAAGATCCGCTGGGTCGCCGACGACCGCGGCCACCAGCCGTTCCACAACTTCCGCGGCGAGAACGAGCCGATGGAGATCCCGGTCTACTACCGGCTGGGTGAGGACGCGGGTGACGTCTCGGTCGAGGTCTACCAGGGTCAGATGCTGGTGGCCGAGCTCGAGGCGGAATCCGACGCAGGCCTGCACATGGTGGCCTGGGACATGGAGCGCCGCGTCGAGCGCAGCGAGGCCGAGCAGGCCGAGATGCGCGAGCGCTTCGGCGACCGGATGAGCGAGGACCAGATCCGCTACGCGAGCGAAGACGCCCCGATCGGCCAGTATCGCTTCGTCCTGAACGTCGACGGACAGCGCATGGAGGCCCACGCCTCCATTCTCCGCGACGAGTGGTGGATGCAGCGCCGATGAGCGACGTGTCCACGAGCGGCCAGAAGGTCGTCCTCGCCTACAGCGGGGGCCTGGACACCGCCTGCATCCTCAAGACCCTCATCCAGCAGGGCCACGAGGTGGTCGCCTACGTGGCGAACGTGGGCCAGCTGGAGGACTTCGACGACATCGCCGAGCGGGCCCTGCAGACGGGTGCCTCCGAGGTGTTCGTCGAGGACCTGCAGGAGGAGTTCGTCACCGACTTCATCTTCCCGTCGATCGCGGGCAACGCGGTCTACGAGAACCGGTACCTGCTGGGTACGGCACTCGCACGCCCCGTCATCGCCAAGCGGCAGGTGGAAGTCGCCCGGAAGGTCGGCGCGACGGCGGTCGGCCACGGTGCGACGGGCAAGGGCAATGATCAGGTGAGGTTCGAACTGGCCTTCGCCGCGCTCGCACCCGACCTCGAGGTCATCTCGCCCTGGAAGGATCCGGAGTTCCTGGCTCGTTTCCAGGGGCGTCCAGATCTGCTCGCCTTCGCGGAGGAGCACGAAATCCCGGTCGAGGCGACGGCCGAGAAGCCGTATTCGAGCGATGAGAACCTCATGCACCGCTCGTACGAGGCCGGGATGCTGGAAGACCCGGACGCGGCGCCCCCGGCCGACATGTACAAGCTCACCCGTGCGCTCGAGGACACCCCCGACGCGCCGGACCGGATCGAGGTCCGGTTCAAGGACGCGTACCCGGTCGAGGTCCGGAACCTCGGTGACGGGACGAGCGTGACCGACCCGGTCGCGATCGTGAGCTACCTGAACGACGTCGGCGGCGCGCACGGAATCGGGCGCATCGACATCGTCGAGAACCGGTTCGTGGGCATCAAGTCACGCGGTGTCTACGAGACACCGGGCGGTACGATCCTGCACATGGCGCTCCGCGACCTCGAGGGCATCGCGATGGACCGGGAAGTCCGGCGCCTGCGCGACATGCTGTCGCCGAGGTTCGCCGAGATCATCTACAACGGCTTCTGGTTTTCGCCGGAGATGGACTTCGTCGAGGCGGCCTTCAGGCAGTCGTCGTCCCTGATCGACGGGACGGTGCGCCTGCGCCTCTTCAAGGGCAACACGATCATCGAGGGCCGTTCGAGCCCGAGCTCGCTGTACGATCAGGACCTCAGCTCGATGGACGTCGCCGGCGGCTACGACCAGCAGGACGCGCGTGGCTTCATCCGGGTGAACGCCCTGAGGCTGTCGGCGCACCGCGTGATCGTGGACCACTCGGAGGAGTAGGCGGGACTCCCGCGGCGGCTCGGTGCGCCGTCGCGGGATTCGCCATCGTCATCGACAGGCGCGTGGTTCGTTCCCGTAGCCACCCGCCGTGTCCTCTTCGCCCGGCCGCTGGAGCCGGATCGGCTCGAGCATGCCCGGTGGCCGCGCGGCGACGAAGCGGGTGACGGGCTGTGCCGTCGCGCCTCCGTCGCCTCCCATGAACAGGCCACCGCTCTGGTAGACGGGGCAGATCTCCGCTTCACCGAGCGCGACCCTGGCCAGGAACGAACAGGTGTAGCCGCGGACCTGGGGTGACGGCTGCGGATCTTCCACGTAGCGCTGAGGCGTATAGACCTCGACCCGGCACAGGGCCTCGTTCGGTGTCCTCAGGAACATCTCCCGCGTGAGGCGTCGATCGTCGATCCACCACTGGGGCGAGACGGCGCCGTACCCGTCGATCCAGGTGGTTCCTCCTCGCGCGCCGTTCGTCGTCGGCTGGATGCCGAAGCCGTCCTCCAGGCCCCAGATCGCCGACTCTCCGCGCAGGCGCGACTGGGTCCGGGCCAGTCGCCAGGT
>DATFJS010000299.1:0-7898 GCA_035269045.1 Longimicrobiales bacterium
ATGAGCGCTCCGGGGAGATCAGCCCAGCTCGACGCCTCCGAACGGGTCGAAGCCTCCCCCGCCCTGGCCGAACTTCCCGCCGCCCTGACCGCCACCACTTCCGTGCGGAGTCCGGCGGTAGCCGCCACCGCTGGAGCGGGCGACGCGCTTCTCGGCCACCAGTGCTTCGAGTACGAGTTCGCACGCCGCGACCTTCGCTCCGTCGGGTGCGTCGGCCGCGGCCAGCCCCGTCGTCTCGACCAGCTCCAGCAGCCCCGGTACCAGCTCGAAGCCCTGGAGGCAGGCCGCCGCCGCCGAATCCTCACCCAGCTGCAGCGCGCCGCCCTCCTCGAAGTACTCGACGATATCCTCGACGTCCGCGCCACCGGCCCGCGCCTCGAAGGTGGCGTGCGCGGCACCCGCGATCAGCTCGCGGGCGATCTTGTCGTGGCCGTGGAGCTCGCCCTCGTACTCGAGCTCCATCTTGCCGGTGATGGCGGGGAGAGACGCGTAGATGTCGGAGATCCGCGGAATGGCCTGCTCCTCGTCCAGGACCACCGCCCGGCGCTCCGCGTTCGAGACCACGCTCTCGAGCACCGTGATCGGCATGCGCTGACTCACCCCGGAGCGCTGGTCGACCCGCTTGTCCTCGCGCGCGATGAAGGCGATCCGCTCGATGACCTCCTCGACGAGCTCGGGCAGGACGATGTCCGGTCCGGTGCGGTCGGTCCACGCCTCCTGGCGGGTGACGCGGATCCCGATGTCGAGGTCGGCCGGGTAATGGGTGCGGATCTCGGAGCCGATCCGATCCTTGAGTGGCGTGATGATCTTGCCGCGCGCCGTGTAGTCCTCGGGGTTCGCGGTGAAGACCATGAGCACGTCCAGCGGCATCCTGATCGGGTAGCCCTTCACCTGTACGTCCCCCTCCTGGAGGACGTTGAAGAGGCCGACCTGGATCTTGCCGGAGAGGTCCGGGATCTCGTTGATGGCGAAGACGCCGCGGTTCGCCCGGGGCAGCAGCCCGAAGTGGATGGTCAGCTCGTCGGCGAGAATGTGCCCGCCGCGTGCCGCCTTGATCGGGTCCACGTCGCCGATGATGTCGGCGATGGTCACGTCCGGCGTGGCGAGCTTCTCGACGTAGCGCTGGTCGCGCGGGACCCACTCGACCTTCGCGTCGTCGCCCTCCTCGCGGAGGAGTTGGCGCCCGTACTTGGAGATGGGCTGCAGCGGATCGTCGTTGATCTCGCTGCCCGCGAGGATCGGCACCTCGTCGTCGAGGAGATTCGCGATCTGGCGCAGGATGCGGCTCTTCGCCTGGCCGCGGAGCCCGAGGAGGATGAAGTCGTGCTTCGCGAGGAGCGCGTTCACGATCTGCGGGACGACGGTCTCCTCGTAGCCGTGCACGCCCTCGAAAATCGATTCGCCGGTCCGTAGCTTCTCGAGGAGGTTGGCCCTGATTTCATCCTTGACCGGACGTGATGTCCAGCCGGAGGACTTGAGTTCACCGACGGTCGTTGGACGCGAATTCGACATCTTGCTCCGAAGCGATTGGACCCCCGCACAGAGCGGGGAACGGGTTATCTTCAAGCTTTCCGGGGAAGGCCGCGTACCCCCCGCGCGGGGTCTGGGTCCTGAGCCGGACAACAGCGTCGAATCACCCGATCGAATCACGCGGAAACGCCTCGATCGCACTGCCCACCGCACGCTTGGAGTACGGATGTCGCAGGAGACCTCCCCGGAGACGCCCGACGTCACCCTGAAGAGCACGGTCCGGCCGCTGGATCACCAGCCGCCACTCCCCGAGAACCACTTCATCGTCGAGGAGCAGCCCGACGAGGAAGCCGTTCCGATGGACGTCGTGTTCGTCGGCGGAGGTCCCGCGGGACTCGCCGGCGCGATCGAGCTCGCCCGCCTCGTCAAGGAGGACAACGAGAACGGCGGAGGCCTCGGTGACATCGAGATCGGCGTCCTCGAGAAGGCGGGGGCGCTCGGGGAGCACACGCTGTCCGGCGCGGTGATGAACCCGAGGGCGCTCCGCGAGCTCTTCCCGGAGAAGTCCGACGACGAACTGCCGCTCGGCATCCCGGTCGAGAAGGAAGCGGTCTACTTCATGACCGAGGGGCGGGCGCAGCGCATGCCGACGCCCCCGACCATGAAGAACCACGGCAACCACTCGGTCTCGCTGGCCGAAGTCGTCCGCTGGATGGGCGAACAGGCCGAGTCCATGGGCATCAACGTCTTCCCCGGCTTCCCGGTCGACTCGCTGCTCGTGGAGGGCTCGAACGTGATCGGCGTGCGGACGGTGCCCTCCGGTCTCGACCGGGACGGCAATCCGAGCGCCCCGGACGCGATGCCCGCGATGGACATCACGGGTCGCGTGACCGTGCTGTCCGAAGGGACGCGTGGCCCGCTCAGCCAGGCCTGGTACGACTGGCAGAACGTCGGTCGCGACAACCCGCAGATCTACGCCCTCGGCGTGAAGGAGCTGTGGGAGGTGAAGAAGCCGCTCGACCGGGTGGTCCACACGCTCGGGTGGCCGCTTCCGAGGGACGCCTTCGGTGGATCGTGGGCCTACCCGCAGGGCGAGAACCTCGTCTCGCTGGGGCTCGTGGTGGGCCTCGACTACGAGAACGCGCGCCTCGACGTGCACGAACTCCTGCAGCGCATGAAGCTGCACCCGCTCTTCCGGGAGATCCTGGAGGGCGGCGAGATGGTGGAGTGGGGCGCGAAGACGATCCCCGAGGGCGGCTACCACGCGCTTCCCGAGCGGATGCACGGTGACGGTCTCTGCGTGGTGGGCGACTCGGTCGGCCTCGTGGACGTGCCGTCCCTGAAGGGCATCCACTACGCGATGCAGTCCGGGATGTACGCGGCTCGCTCGATCTTCGAGGCGCTCAAGAAGGACGACGTCAGCTCCGACGGCCTCGCGAGCTACACGAAGACGGTGCGCGAGAGCTACATCACGCAGGACATGAAGAAGACCCGCAACATGCGGCTCGCCTTCAAGGGCGGGTTCTGGAGCGGGAGCGCGAAGGCCGGCCTCATGACGCTGACCGGGGGCGGATTCCCCGGCGGCCGCATCGACCACGAAGAGGACGCGGCCGACGTGAAGCACCTGAACGGCGCCGGCGTGAGGGCGCCCTTCGTGCCAGACGGCAAGCTGACCTTCAGCAAGGTGGACGCCGTCTTCAAGTCGGGAAATCAGACCCGCGACGACATCCCCTCGCACCTGGTCGTGGGTGAGGACGTCACGCCGGAGATGGCGGAGATGCTCGAGAATCTGTGCCCTGCGGGCGTCTACGAGCGCGACGGAGAGAAGCTCGTCGTGAACGCGCCCAACTGCGTGGACTGCAAGGCGACCGACGTGCTCGGTCCGCGCTGGACCCCGCGCGAGGGTGGCGCGGGGCCGGGCTACCGCAGAATGTGAGCGGGTGACCGACCAGACCCCCCCCCGTTCAGACGCCGCCCGACCCACGCCTCGAAGCTCTCCGAGACCGCTACGCCGTCGAGCGTCTGATCGGCGAGGGCGGGATGGCCACCGTCCACCTGGCGGAGGACCTGAAGCACGGCCGGAAGGTGGCGCTCAAGGTGCTTCGCCCCGAGCTCTCGCTCGCCGGGGACCGCTTCCTGCGCGAGATCCGCGTCACAGCGGGACTCCAGCACCCGGGCATCGTGCCCCTGTACGATTCGGGGAACGAGGGTGGCGTGCTCTACTACGTCATGCCCTGGATCGACGGCGAGTCGTTGCGCGAGCGTCTCGACCGGGAGGGCCGCATCCCGTTGGAGGAGTCCCTTCGGGTCCTCCAGACCGTCGCGTCGGCCCTCCAGTACGCCCACGACGAGGGCGTCGTGCATCGCGACGTGAAGCCCTCGAACATCCTGCTGGGTCGGGCCGGGACGGTGCAGGTCGCCGACTTCGGGGTGGCGCACGCGGTGCAGGCGGCGGGCAGCCAGCGCCTCACGGCGACGGGGCACTCCGTCGGAACGCCGACGTACATGAGCCCCGAGCAGGCCGCGGGGGACGAGGAGGTGGACGGCCGCAGCGACGTGTACGCGCTGGGCGCCATGGCGTACGAGATGCTGTCCGGATCGCCGCCCTTCACGGCCGGCAACACCGCCGCGCTTCTCAGCAAGAAGCTGACGTCCGCACCGCCGACCCTGTCCGAGGTGCCGCCGGCAGTGCAGCGGATGGTCCGCAGGGCGTTGGAGACGGATCGTGCTCACCGTCAGGGCAGTGCCCGCGAATTCGCCGAGACTGCGGTCGGACTGCTGGTCGATTCTTCTCGTGAGCCGAGACCGCCGGAGGACGGACCGCCCTCCATCGTGGTGCTCCCGTTCCGGAACCTGTCGTCCGATCCGGACACGGACTTCTTCGCGGAGGGAATCGCCGAGGAGATCATCTCGGATCTGGCGCAGCTCGACGCCCTGACCGTGATTTCCCGCACCACTGCGATGCAGTACCGTGACAGCGCACTCTCCGTCCCCGAGATCGCGCGCGACCTCGGAGTACGGTACGTGCTCGAGGGAAGCGTCCGGAAGGCGGGGGAGGCGGTCCGCGTGACCGTCCAGGTGATCGAGGCCGCAGCCGATCGGAATCTCTGGAGCTCGAAGTTCTCGGGGACCATGGCCGATGTCTTCGAGATCCAGGAGAGAGTCGCCGCGGAGGTTGCGGGCGCACTGCACCTCTCGGTTTCGGACGAGCAGGCGCACCGGATGCGCCGTCGCCGACTCGAGGACCCGCGGGAGCTCGAGCTCTTCATGCGCGTCCGCCGAGAGCTGTGGCGGGCGGATGAGGAGAGCCTGGTGCGAGCCGAGGCGATGTTGGCAGCGGCCTCCGAACTCGTCAGCGAGAGTCCACGCCTGATGGCGGTGAAGGCGGAGATCCTCTTCCAGTCGGTGAACCTGGGCTTCTCCGAGGAGAAGGGTCGGTTCGAAGAGGCGAGGCGGCTGGCCGAACAGGCGATCGATGCCGACCCCGAGTGCGCCCCCGCCTATGCGGTCCTCGGCTGGATCGTGACGGCGACGGGGCATATCGCCGAGGGGATCGAGTTCTCGGAGCGGGCCGCAGCGCTGGACCCCTCGGATGGCACGGCACTGCTCGCAATCGCGTGTTTCGGGGCCGTGCTCGGGGTGACGCGGGACATGGACCCGGGGGAGGTGGCGGAGGAAATGCTCACCTCGGACCCGCTGTGGCCCCCGGCGCACATCGCGGTGTGGTGGAACGCGATCGCTCGAGGCGACTTCGACGCGGCGCTTGACGCTTCGTCCGCGGCGCTCCGGCTCGAAGCTTCACCACTCTTTGCTCTGTTTCAGACCTTCAGCCTCGTAGGTGCCGGTCGAATCGACGATGCGATCGAGGCCTCGGCTTCAGAGTCCGGTGTCGGCGGGCTCTGGACCAACTTCATTCGGGCGATGCACCACGGACTCAAGGCCGACGCCGATGCCGCACGCGCCGAACTCACGTCCGAGGTGAGGGCGTGGGCGCGGCATGACGGCGAGTACTGCTGGCATCTCTCGCAGATTCTCGCGATCATCGGCGACCATGACGAGGCGATCGAGTGGCTCGGCTACGCCGTGGACAACCAGCTGCTCAACTGGCGGATGTTCGGCGAGCACGATCCCTTCCTCGCGCCCCTGCGAGGACGCGACGACTTCCAGGCGGTGATTGAACGGGCCAGACGGGAAAGCCACCGCCTGGTGATGCGTTGGGGCGGTCGGCCGCTTTGAGCCCGAGGGAGGGGCCGGCGGTGTCCGTCCTGGATATCGAGGGCCCGCCTGCCGATCGGCTCGACCACCTCATCGAGAGCGGTACATGGATCGAAATCCCCGCGTCGCTCGGCCGAGCCGCCTTCGTGGCGGCTGTCGGGGTGGTGATGGGGGGCATGATGGGCCGAAGCCTCTGGGTGCTGGGCGAAGTCGTCGCGACGGCGTGGACCCGTGACTTCACCCTGGTCGCCGTCACGATGCTGGTGATGGCGGTCCCGTTCACGTTCTTCCTGGGGCTCTTCGCCTGGCTGGCGCTGACGGGTCTCCGTCCGTTCTTCGGGGCTCGTGCAGCATGGGGGGTCGGGCCCGACGGCATCATCGATCGCAGCGAGCCGGGGGCACCGCACATCTTCGCGTGGGAGGACATCCTCGGGGCCGATCGCGTCGAGTCCGCCGTCTCCGTCGGCCTGCGCGACGGGGTGGCGCCGGAGCCCGGTCGCCTTCACCGATGGATCGAGCGGTGGAGACCGAGGCCGTGGAGCGGTCATCTCCTGGCCGGTGGCGCGCTGGAAGCCGACACAGTCGATGCCCTGGTGGCGTTGATCGAGCGCCGGGCGCGCGGTTCGGGTTCGGGACCCGGCCCGGGAGAGTCGGATCAGGGGCCGGTCAGGAAGGGCTGACCGACCGCGGTCAGTCGATCACCATTCGCACCCCGTCCTCTTCGGCGATGAGCCTGGGCAGGATGCGGGGGATCCGCCCCTCCGCGAAGTGATCGAGTGCCGCACCGACCGAGGGCAGGTCCGCCAGAGACTCGACGGTCCGGATGGTCGGGAAGACCATCGGAAGTTCGCCCCGTCGGTGAAGCCGGAGCGCGTCCTCGGCGGGGAGCCACGAGCCCGCGTTCATCTCGAACTCCGAAAGGTCGAGTTCCGCCCTGCGCGAGACGGCGGCCAGGAAGAACCGGGTGTCGTACCGGCGCGGCTCCTGAATGGGCGTCACCCAGTGGCCGATGTACGCGATGCGGGACACGTCCACGTGGGCATCGAGTGCGTCGAGCGTCCGCGCCCAGTCGAGTTCGTCGCGAAGTAGCCGTCGGCGCACCGTCGATCTGGCCGTCGCGGTCATCTCACGGTCGTCCGCCGGGCCACCCAGCCGCATGAGCCCGGCCCCGATGCCCGTCTCCTCCAGGCATTCCCTCAGCGCCGCGTTGAGGAAGCCGGCCGCCTCGTCGAGGCGCACGTCGAGGCGGTCGGCGAGAGCGACGCCCGCGCCGCTCGGATGCCACCGGCCCATGGCCGCGTCGGCACGGTCGGACTCGTCCACCCGTCCTCCGGGGAACACCCACGCGCCCGGGATGAAGGCGGAGGCACGCACTCTGCGGACCAGGAGGATCTCGGGTGGGTGGTCCGCGGCCGGACCGTCCCGCATCAGGACCACGGTTGCCGCCTGTCGCGGAGTCACCGGGTCGTCGGGAATGATCTGGACCGTCTTCGCGAAGCCGGGAGGGAGCCGGGACCAGGGGATCTTCACAGGCGAGTAACGGTAACGTTGCAGAGACGACGTTTCAGGGCTTTGCGCAGCGATTCAGTGGCCGATCGCGAGGCCGTCCTTCCGAGCGTCCGACGCTCCCGCGTATCCACCACCCGGGAGCCGGATCACGACCTGTGCACCCCCGAACGCCGGATTGCCACCCGGCTCGTGGCCCATCGACTCCAGAGCCAGCCGAAGCTCGGGCGTGAGGTTCTCCACCGAGACTCGGAGTCCTCCCCGGTGCCGGAAGCGTGCGGCGTCCACGGCCTCCTGCGGGTCCATCCCGAACTCGAGCATGTTGAGCACGAGCTGCACGTGCCCCTGCGGCTGCATCGATCCGCCCATCACGCCGAACGCCATGTAGGGCTCGCCGTCGCGGGTCACGAAGCCCGGGATGAGCGTGTGGAACGGGCGCTTGCCCGGCGCGACCTGGTTCGGTCCCTCGTCGATGTCGAAGCCCGCGCCACGGTTCTGCAGCACGAACCCGGTCCCCGGGACGACCACACCCGATCCGAAGTACTCGAAGATCGAGTGGATGAAGGAGATCATGTTGCCCTCGGAATCCCCGATCGAGAGGTAGACGGTCTCGGTCGAGGTCGCGAAGTCTCCGGGCTCGGGCTGCTCGGAGGCGTGGGTCGGGTCGATCAGCGCCCGGCGTTCGTCGAGGTAGGCGGGGTCGAGGA
>DATFJS010000300.1:0-2347 GCA_035269045.1 Longimicrobiales bacterium
GGTCGAACGCGCCGTCGCGGTCGGACGGATCACGACGACGGGCGTCGGCCAGTGCCGACCGCGCCTCCTCCGTGAGGGCGTCGACGCGGTCCCCCGGGAGGTCTGCTTCACGATCGGGGTCGGTGAGTCGCACGTAGGGTCGAAACGCGACGGGTACGACCGGCGTCCGGCCGTCGAGCCACGCTCTCAGCGTCACGCGTCTCCTCCCGAGATCTCTCGCACCACGCCCGGCAGCGTACGGAGCGCATCGTCCACCCGGTCCGCGTCGCCGACGCCCGCCTGTGCCAGATGGGGCCGTCCCCCGCCCCGTCCGTCCGCGACCGCCGCGACCCTGCGAACCACATCGTCCGCGCGCACTCCATGACCGATGGCCGCGTCGCTGGCGAAGGCGAACAGGGCGAGCTTGCCCTCCGGATCCTCCGCGGCGGCGACGGCGACGCCTCCACCTTCCGACAGGAACGCGTCACCCCAGGCGCGCGCGTCGTCCGCGTCCCTGACCTTCAGGCGGACCGCACGGACCGGGATCGACGCGCCACCGACGTCGACCGAGTCGTCGGCCACGACCTCTTCGCCGCCTCCGCCACTCTGGCGCAGCTCATCGATGAGCCGCTCGAGCCGGTCCCGCTCCTCCAGGAGCTGTCGCGCACGCTGAGGGACGTTGTCGGAGGGCGCCCGGAGGACGGCCGCGGCCTCCTCCAGGGCGGCCTCACGGTCGGTGAGCCAGGCGAAGGCACCCGGTCCGGTCTGGGCCTCGACCCGCCGTACGCCTGCCGCGACACCCGACTCGGAAACCAGCTTGAAGAGGCCGATCTCGCCCGTATGTCGCACATGCGTCCCACCGCACAGCTCCATCGAGACGCCCGGGATGTCCACCACGCGGACCTCGTCCGCGTATTTCTCCCCGAACAGCGCCATCGCGCCCGACTCCACCGCCTGGTCGTACTCCATCCGCCGGAGCACGATGGGATGGTCGGCCCAGATGGCCTCGTTCACCCGCCGCTCGACGACGCTGCGCTCCTCCGGCGTCATGGGGGCGCCGTGTGCGAAGTCGAATCGGAGTCGGTCGGGCGCGACCAGAGAGCCGCGCTGAACCACATGTTCACCGAGCGTCGCACGCAGCGCCGCATGAAGCAGGTGGGTCGCGGTGTGGTTGCGCTCGGTGTCGTGCCGGACGCCTCCCGACACGTGCGCACGAACGACCCCGGTCGACGGATCGTCCACGTCCCCCTCGACCGGACCGCCGACCGCCGTGAGACCGGCGACACGGCGGACCGAATCGACGTCGACGGACCATCCGTCCCCTCGAACCGTGCCGGTGTCCGAGACCTGTCCGCCACTCTCGAGGTAGAAGGGGTTCCGCTCGAGTACGACTTCGAGTCGAGGGCCCTCCCGTCGCCATGCCAGGATCGCCGTTTCCCCGTGCTTCGTGTCGTATCCGACGAAGGCCTGGTCGGCGTCCGACACGACCGTCCAGTCGTCGAGCGTCTCCGACTCGTCGCCCATCTCCGGCCGGCTCGCGGCACGATCCGCACGACTCCGCCGGCGCTGGGCCTCGAGCGCCTCCTCGAATCCCTCGGCATCCACCGCCCAGCCGCGCTCCTCGGCCATCAGCCGCGTCAGATCCAGCGGGAAGCCGAAGGTGTCGTAGAGGCGGAAGACGTCCTCGCCCGGGATGACCCCGTCGGACCCCTCCGGGGGGCCCGTCTCGGGCGCCAGCTGCTCGAAGCGCTCCAAGCCGCCCTCGATCGTGGCGAGAAAGCGCTCCTCCTCGGCACGTGTCGTGGTCAGGACGTGCTCGCGACGCTGATCGAGCTCGGGATAGGAATCGGCCATCGTCTCGATGACCCGCTCGACGACCGACACCAGAGCCGGCTCTCGAAGCCCGAGGAGCCACGCATGGCGGACCGCCCGTCGGAGGATGCGCCGCAGTACGTATCCACGCCCCTCGTTCGAGGGGAAGACACCATCCGCGAGCAGAAAGGCGACGGCCCGTGCGTGATCGGCGAGGACGCGGTAGCTCACGGCTTCATCGACGTCGCGATCGTACGGGCGGCCCACGACTTCCCCGACCCGCTCCAGGAGAGGCGTGAAGAGATCGGTGTGGAAGTTGTTGTCTTCCCCCTGCAGCACCGTGGCGAGTCGTTCGAGGCCGGCACCCGTGTCGATCGAGGGGGCCGGAAGCGGATGGAGTTCCCCCGCCTCGTCCCGGTCGAACTGCATGAACACGAGATTCCAGATCTCGACGATCTCGCCCGCATCGCTCAGCTCGACGAAGGCGTCACGGTCCAGCGTCTCCTCACGTGCCGCCGCGTCCCGCTGGTCGTAGTGGAGCTCCGAGCAGGGGCCG
>DATFJS010000301.1:0-3870 GCA_035269045.1 Longimicrobiales bacterium
GACCGACGACTACGCGAGCCTCGACGAGTCCGAACGTCTGGAGATTCTGGATCGCGCGCTGCGACACCACGGTCCGTTGCTCACGGACCGGGACGCTCTCGACACGACCGGCGACGACGTGCTCGGACCCGTCCTGGACGCCTTCGAGGTGGTCCGGGATGCGACCGACCGCGAACCCGACGCCGTGCGGAGCTGGATCGTGAGCATGACGCACGACGCCAGTGACGTGTTCGAGCCGATGCTTCTGGCGAAGGAGGCCGGACTCTGGCGTCTGAGGGACGGGGCGGTCGAATGCCCCCTCGACTTCGTGCCGCTGTTCGAGACGATCGAAGACCTCGCGGACTCGGGCCGGCGCATGGACACGCTCTACCGTCACCCCCTGTACCGACTCCAGCTCGAGGCGCGGGGTGGACTTCAGGAGGTCATGCTGGGCTACTCGGACTCCGACAAGGACGGAGGCTACTGGATGGCCAACGTCGCGCTGCATCGGGGGCAGGCGGAGCTGGGGCGATCGGCACGGGAGGCCGGGGTGGAGCTGCGGCTCTTCCATGGCCGTGGTGGCACCGTGGGGCGCGGCGGAGGTCGGGCGAACCGCGCGATCCTGGCCCTTCCGGAGGACGCGCGAACCGGTCGGATCCGATTCACCGAGCAGGGTGAGGTCATCACCTTCCGCTACGGTCTCCTCCCCCTGGCGCGCCGACACGTCGAGCAGATCGTCGGGGCGGTTCTGATGGGCGCGCGGCGCAGCCGCTCCGACTCCGATCCCCGCCCCACACCCGAGGTCGCGGAGCTGATCGACGAAGTGGCGGAGGGAACGCGCCGGGCCTACCGGGATCTGATCGACGACCCCGACTTCTGGCCATGGTACCTGCGGGTCACCCCGATTCGGCCCGTGAGCGGACTCCCCATCGGCTCCCGCCCGTCGAGTCGCGCCGGAGGTCAGCTGACGTTCGAGGATCTCCGGGCGATCCCCTGGAGCTTCGCCTGGACGCAGATCCGCGCCATCGTTCCCGGCTGGTACGGGATCGGTACGGCGCTCCACGACCTCCTGGTCGATGCGCCCGACACGCGGGCGCAGCTCGCGGACGCCTACCGGGACTGGCCGTTCCTGCGCGCAGTCGTGGACAACGCCCTTCGCGAGATGGCCCGCAGCCGCCTGCAGATCGCGTCGCTCTACGTCGAGCGGCTCGGTACGCAGGGTGACAAGAAGATCCTCGACCGACTGCGCACGGACTTCGAACGCGGTCGGGAGGCTCTCCTCTGGATCACCGGAGAGGAGCACCTGCTCGAGGACACGCCCGTCATCGGAAAGTCGATCCGCCTCCGGAATCCGTACACGGACGTGCTGAACCTCCTCCAGATCGAGCTGATGGATCGATGCGGGCACGCCTCCGATCAGCCCGGTGATGGCTCGGGCGACCTGGAGGACGTGCTCCGGTCGAGCGTGAACGGAGTGGCCGCCGCGATGCAGAGCACCGGGTAGGGCTGCCCCGCGACCTGCCCTCCACCGCCCGTCTGGCCTGCGTCCGCGTCGGGCATCATCATCCCCTCATGACGATGACACCCGTCCTCGACGTTCTCCTGTACTCCACGCTCGTCGCCGCGACCGCTGCGCTCGGCGTCCTGCCGCGTGCCCTGGGGTTCCGCGCGCCGCCGCTTGTGTTCGGATGGTCCAACGCGATCGCCGCCGGACTCATGTTCGGAGTCGCGTACGTCCTGATGACCGTCGGGCTGCAGGAGAGGCTGCTCGCCGGGGGCGTCGGTGCGATTCTCGGCGTCATCGTGGTCCGGGGCACACACGCGCTCACCGGAAGCGGCGAACTGGACCTGCAGGATCCGCAGAGCGGCGATCCGGACCTCGCCCGTCGTGCGGTGCTGAGCGATCTGGCCCATGGCGCCCATGAGGGGATCGCCATCGCGGTCGCGATGACCCTCTCGCACCCCCTCGGCATCGCGGTGGCGGCCGCGCTCGCCGTCCACAACGTACCCGAGGCGATGATCCTGACACGCGTTCTCGCCGCCGGGGGATCCTCCCGCCGCCGCGCCGTCGCGCTCGCGGTGGCGAGCAATGCGGCCCAGCCGGCTCTGGCCGTCGGCGGATTCATCGTCCTCCGGGCGGTTCCGGCTGCGACACCGTGGGTGACCGGATTCGCGGTGGGTACCCTGCTCTATCTGGTGATGGAGGAGCTTCTGCCCGAGTCGTACCGAGAGGCAGGCGCGACCAGCATCGCGGTCGTGACCGCGCTCGCGATGGGCGTCGTGGTTCTGCTGGCGGGGGCCGCATGAGCGACGTCCTGCTCGTCTTCCTCTACGCGCTCGCCACGGCGATCGCCACCGGACTCGGTGCCCTCCCCTTCCTCTTCGTGCGCAACCTCTCGGATCGCGCCGTGGCGCTGTCCAACGCAGTGGCGGCCGGGCTGATGCTGGGGGCGAGCTTCGGACTCGTCTCCGAGGGTACCGGCCACGGGCGGGTGGAGACGGTCGTGGGGGCGGTCCTTGGGGTGCTCTTCATCCTCGGTACCCAGCGCGTGCTCGGGGAGCAGGACGAGGAGGAGCTGGTCTTCGAAGCGGCCACCGGCGAGAGCGCCCGCAAGATGCTGCTCATGATGATCGTCATGACCGTCCACTCCTTCTCCGAAGGGGTGGCGGTCGGCGTCTCGTTCGGCGGTGGAATGACCCTCGCGACCGTGATCACGGTCGCCATCGCCATCCACAACGTGCCGGAGGGCGTGGCGATCACCGCGGTGCTGCGGCCACAGGGTGTCAGCGTTCTCAGGTGCGCCGGGTGGAGCATCTTCTCCTCCCTCCCGCAGCCGCTGATGGCGGTTCCCGCCTTCCTGTTCGTGGAGGCCTTCCGCCCCGCCCTCCCCTACGGCCTCGGATTCGCGGCGGGCGCGATGGTCTTCATGGTCCTGGTCGAATTGCTTCCGGACGCCTTCGACCAGGGGAATCGAGCCTCGGTGGCCACCACGGCGACGCTGTCCGTCGTGGCCATGGTGCTGTTCCAGCACTGGCTGTAGCGGTCGGCACCGGTCGGCACGCGATCCCACCACCCATCAGCCGACGACGATCGATCCGAGCAGGATGACGCCGCCCACGACGACGACGGTCATGGCCGCGCGGGCCGCCCACCGCTTCACGGGCCCGTCTCCCTCCATCTCCATCATGTCGGGCATGCCTTCCGCCGCCAGGAAGCGCCGGTGCGCCCATACCAGCACACCGACGGCGAAGACCGACGCTACGTTCAGCCAGAAGGTGTAGTCGATCCCGAACCGCGTGACCTCCTCGACCGCGCGGGTGGTCTCGGGCGTCAGCCCCGTGGCACCGAACCCGACATGCAGGATCAGGGCGGTCGACACCATGCTGACGTACATGATCCCCGCGATGTAGAGCGCCGTGCGCCAGCCGTAGTACTTGGCGTTCACCGCCACCAGCGGCGGAACGATCAGGTCGGAATAGATGAAGCCCATGATCCCCGCGAACAGCACGCCGTTCGCGGCGAGCACGGTGGCCAGCGGGATGTTGCCCATGCTCCCGATGAAGGTGGCGGCCGCCACGAAGGGGGCGACGAGGGCGTTCTCGACGACGATCAGCCAGCCGGGAACCGACGCCGGCGCATCCAGCAGGAAGATCGTGCCCCACACCGACGCGGGCACGAGTTCGGCCACGAAGCCGGCGATGGTGAAGCCGATCAGAATCTCCCGCCACACCATCTTCCACTCGGACACGAAGTTGTGCCCGACGCGCCGCCATCCGGAGGCGCTCGTGATCCGCGCCCTCCAGTCGAAGTCCTCCTGCTCGGTGGGCGTGGTGGCCTCGACGTGCTCGCGGGCCTTCTCGAGGAGGTCGTCGGGATAGGTGAGGCGGATG
>DATFJS010000302.1:0-2867 GCA_035269045.1 Longimicrobiales bacterium
CGCTGCGGAGATCGAGGCCGCGAGTGCGTCCGCCCGGCCTCCCTCGCCCCGATACCCCCGGATCAGGACCACCACGACGTAGCTCGGCTGATCCGGCGGGAACACGATCGCCGCATCGTGATGGATCCCCGTGATGCCCCCGGTCTTGTTGGCCACCCGGACACCTTCCGGAACTCCTGCCGGGATCCTGGACCGGAACTCCTGCCGCTCGAGGACCGCCACCATCTCCCGTCTCGAACGGTCGGAGGCGACCCCACCCTCCACCAGTGCGCGCATCACGATGCCCATGTCGCGGGCCGTCGTCGTGTTCGACAGGCCCGCCTCGAACGCGGGGATGTCCTCCACACCGCGGAGGACCTCGATCGAATCGGCCCCCAGCCCTCGGAGCGTGGCGGTCACGCGACGTGGATCCACATCCTCGATGAGAAGGTTGGTCGCGAGGTTGCTGGAGCGGGTGATCATGCGCTCGATCAGATCACGCCGGGACAGGCGTTGGCCGACCAGGCCGTAGATCTCCCGGTCGGAGTCGGAGGAGACGTCCAGCCGGTACGTCGACCCGTCGAGGATCGATCGGAAGTCGGTCCGGATGGGCACCCGGCCGTCGACGTCGAGGCGCCCCGCTTCGTCATCGAGGTAGAGCTGGAGCATCACGGGCACCTTCATCGTACTGGCCGCGTGCATCCTCAGATCCGGCGATGCGAGGAGCGAATCGCGGCCATCCGTGGACCGGTAGTACACGCCGACCTCCGCTCCGTCGGCCCGGGCGTCGGCCAGCAGCCGGGCCACCCGTTCACGCGGGGACGGGGGCTCCTGTGCATGGACGTGGGCCGACCCGACGCCCGCGTGAAGCAGCATCACGAGGAGCGTCGACGGGAGTGCGGATCCCAGCGGATTCGTGATCATCGGCGACGAATACGGGTCGGCAGGTTGCCCCGGGGGGGTGCGGCGACGAAACTGGCAGGCATGGTGAGCCCCAACCGCCCCACGCGCCAGGATCTTCGGTCCTCTCGAGTCCCCGTTCGTGCCGCGATCCTGTCGATCGCGGCCTTCGCGGTTCCGGTCGTGGGAACCTTCTGGGTGCCGGAGGCCCTGGCCGAGTACGAGGCACTCCTCTGGCTGACGGCACTCATCCCGGCCTTCCTGCTGTCGTACTACCGCGGATGGCAGGGCGCTGCGACCGCCTTCGCATTCGGGATGGCGGTGCTCGCGATCGTGGCGGCCGTCCTGTCGGCGCTCGATCGTCCCGTGCCGAATCTCCTTCCCGGGATCGTCGTCGTCTACATCGTGATGTCGATCGCGATCGGATGGCTCGCCGAGATCCTCCACCGCGACCGTGACGAAGTCGAGGACCTGGCCTTCACCGACGCGCTCACCCGACTCCCGAACCGGAGGCACGTCGACGTCTTCCTCGCCAACGAATTCGCGGCAGCCCGGCGAGGCCGCTTCCTCAGCGTCGTGATCTTCGACCTCGACCACTTCAAGCTGTACAACGACACCTACGGACACGAAGCCGGGGACGCAGCCCTCGCGCGGTTCGGCGAGGTGCTCATCCGCACGACGCGCCGCATGAACCTTTCGGCCCGGCTCGGCGGAGAGGAGTTCGTATCCATCCTGGCCGGCTCGGATGCGCACGGCGCGACCGTCTTCGCGGAACGGGTGCGGGACGAGCTGGTCGCGCTCAACCTGGGAGATGGCCCGCTGACGGTGAGCGCCGGCGTGGCGCAGTACCATGCCGGGTACGCCGAGCCCCGCGAGCTCCTGGCCGCCGCCGACGAGGCGCTCTACGACGCGAAGAACGAGGGCCGGAACCGTATCGTCACGAAGTATCCCGAAGGCGCAGAGGACCCGGAGAGCGCCGAACACGTCCGGGCTCGCGAGGAGCGCACGCCCCTGCCCCCGATCGGGGAGGGTCGTTCGGTACTGGTGGTCGAGGAGGACGCCCAGGTGCGCACGCTGCTCTCCAACTACCTCGACCTCGCGGGGTTCTCGGTGGTCAAGGCCGGGGATGGAGCTTCCGGGATCCGTTCCCTCGCCGCGGAGCACGCGGTGGTGATCATGGACATGCGCCTCTCCGACATGGAACCGCGCGAGCTGATTCGTGCCGTCAAGTCACGGCATCCCACCACGCAGATCGTGGTCCTCACCGCGGTCCACGACGCCGACACGACCGCCGACGCGCTCCAGGCCGGTGCCGACCGGTACCTCGTGAAGCCGTTCGGGATGCCCGAGCTTCGGGCGCACCTCATCGACGCGCTCGAGTACCGCGAGCACCTCAAGCGGCAGGAGAAGCGCAAGCGGGAGCTGTCCGCGGACGGGCTGAAGCGCGACGAGCTCGCCCGCGAAGCGGTCCTAGCCGGAGCTCGGGCCCTCGTGCGAGCGGTCGAGGCGCGCGACCCGTACACGGCCGGGTCCGCCTGGCGCGTCGCCGGATACGCGGAGGTTCTCGCCGATCAGCTGGATCCGGACGGCGCACTTCTACCCCGGGAGTCCCTTCGTCTCGGGTGCGAGCTGCACGATGTGGGCAAACTGGGGATCCCGGACTCGATCCTGAACAAGCCGGGGCCGCTGGACGCCGGCGAGCTGGCGGAGATGCGCCGCCACCCCGAGATCGGTCGCGCGATCCTCGAGCCGATGATCGACGACACCCTCGCCCTCGCCGTCGCGTCGTGGCACCACGAGCACTGGGACGGCAGCGGCTACCCCGACGGTCTGCGGGGGCAGTCGATCCCGCTGGCAGCCCGCGTGGCGGCGGTCGCCGGGGTCCTCAACGCGATCACCCGGCCGCGTGCCTGGCGGGCGGCTCGCACCTGGGACGACGCGATCGAGATCGTACGTGACGGCTCCGGGACGCAGTTCGATCCGAGGGT
>DATFJS010000303.1:0-15730 GCA_035269045.1 Longimicrobiales bacterium
GACGGGCGTGGAAGTCGTCCCGGCACTCGCGATGACACCCGGCACGCTCCGGGGTCTCGACCGGCGAGGCTCGGCAGGGGAGGGGGACGCATGAGCACCGACCTCACCCGCCGGAGTGACACGCTGACCGACCTCTCGCCCGTCGAGCGCGTTCTGGTCGTGATCCCCACGTACAACGAACGGGAGAATCTGCCCCGCATCGTCCCGCAGGTGCTGGAGGTCGACCCACGGGTCTCGATCCTCGTGGTGGATGACGGCTCTCCGGACGGGACCGGAGCCCTGGCGGACGACCTCGCCGAGGCCCACCCGAACCGGGTGCATGTCCTCCACCGCACCGCGAAGGAAGGACTCGGGCGGGCATACGTGGCCGGATTCCGGTGGGGACTGGAGAAGGACTACGACGCCATCTGCGAGATGGACGCCGACCTGTCGCACCGTCCGGAGGACCTCGCCAAGGTCCTCGAGGCGCTGGCTTCCCACGACGTGGTGATCGGGTCACGCTACGTCGGCGGCCGCGTCAACGTGGTGAACTGGCCGCTGTCACGCCTCCTGATCTCCATTGGCGGAAGCCTCTATGCCCGTGTCGTCACGGGACTTGAGGTGCGCGACGCCACAGGTGGCTTCAACTGTTTCAGAGCGCCCGTTCTGCGCGCGATCGACCTGGAGAACATCCAATCCAACGGCTACGCCTTCCAGATCGAGTTGAAACTGCGTGCCTGGCGGAAGGGTGCACTCCTCACCGAAGTCCCCATCGTGTTCGTCGAGCGCGACAGCGGGGAGTCGAAGATGTCGAAGGCGATCGTGCGCGAGGCGGTATGGAAGGTCTGGAAGCTCCGCCTCATGGACCTTTTCGGCCGTCTGTAGAGGCCTGACAGGTGTCTGACTCGTCCCGGGACCGCATCGACCAGGCCTATTACGACTCCTCCGGCTACTTCGAGACGGAGGCGGCGCACCTGCTCGATCCCGAGAGCGCCTTCCAGCAGTACCGGGTCCGAATGGTGCAGTCGCTCGCTCAGCCGCGACACAGCGACGACGTGGTCGATCTCGGATCGGGGTGGGGGACCTTCGAGATGGCCCTCGCACCGCACGTGCGGTCGATCCTGGGCGTCGATTTCTCGGCCCGCAGCGTCGAACTCTCGCAGAAGGCTCTGGCCCGGCATGGCGCGGAAAACGTCGACTTCCTCCGGGCAGACGCGGGCGATACGGGCCTCGACGCCGACCGGTACGATCTCGTGATCGCCGCGGACCTCTTCGAACATCTCTATCCCGAGGACTCCGAGCGTGTGGCGCGTGAAGCCTTCCGGATCCTCAAGCCCGGCGGGCGATTCGCGGTATGGACGCCGCATCGCGGGCATCTTCTGGAGATCCTGAAGAACAACCGGATCCTCCTGAAGCCGGATCCGACCCATGTCGACTACAAGTCGATGTCTCGGATGCAGGAGCTGTGTACGGGCGCCGGGTTCGCCATCGAACGGGCGTACTACGCGGAATCGCACGTACCCGTGCTGCGGACCATGGAACGCCTGTTCGGCCGTTTCGTGCCGCCACTCCGGCGGCGTATCGCCATCCGAGCGGTGAAGCCCTCGACGTAGCGCCCGCGTAGTAGCACCAGGCCCGATCTCGAAAAACGCCTCTCACGACGTCTGAGAGGAAAGGCCTCCCGCGTTGATGACCCCGAAATCGGCTTCGGCATCGCAGGCAGGACCGTCCAACCGCCCGAGGGAGGGGTCCAGGGAATGACAACTTTACATAATATATATTATACGCATCCGTTGAAGATGTGGATAACCCGGCATTCGACATGAATATCCACCCCGATGGATGGCGGATACGTTCGGCCCGACCCAGAATCGGACCAGCGGCGCGGCGCACCCCCGAGCGCCCCCGTCCACCGACCCACAGGACCGCATTCCCGTGAGCGATCTTCCCGCCGACAGCTACTGTCACGCATCCCGTGGCCATCCGATCCACGGGCCCTATCACGACCAGGAATACGGGTTCCCTTGCTCGGACGACTCGGACCTGTTCGAGCGCCTCGTGCTCGAGATCAATCAGGCGGGTCTATCCTGGCTGACGATTCTCCGGAAGCGGGACAACTTCCGTTCAGCGTACGACCGATTCGACGTGGATGCGGTCGCGGTCTACGGTCAGCGCGAACGCGCACGGCTGCTGGAAGACGCCGGAATCGTGCGCAATCGTCTCAAGGTGGATGCGACGATCCACAATGCACGGCGCATCGTCGGGCTTCGGGAGGTCTTCGGGTCGTTTTCGGGATGGCTCGACGCGCACCATCCCCGGTCGAAGGCCGACTGGGTGTCCCTGTTCCGGAAGGAGTTCCGGTTCACCGGCGGAGAGATCACCGGGGAGTTCCTGATGTCGCTCGGGTACCTGCCCGGAGCGCATGTCCCGGCGTGTCCCGTCTACGAGCGCGTGGTCGCAGCCGGAGCCCCCTGGACGCGGTGACCGCCCCCGGGCGCGGCGTGGCTGCCCGGTGCTGCGCCTGCCTGTGCTTCCGGAATCAGCCCGCGAGCGCGTCCATTTCGGCGGCCCGCATCTGGTACATCCCCTTCTGCGGATCCGAAGACGGCAGCTCGGCGGCGAGGTCCGTCCAGATCTGGGCGGCACCCTCGTAGTTCTCCTGAATCGCGCGGATGCGCGCGGCATCCTCCAGCGCGGTACGGCGCTGGAAGTCGTACCCGGCGACATCGGCGAGCTCGAGGTACGTGCGTTCGGCTTCCGCGAGGGCCCCAGCGGCCTCGTGCGCCTTGGCCTCGAGGGAGAGGAACTGCGGACCCATCGGATCGCGGGGCCCCGCCGCGGCCTCGTCGATCGTCTCGAGCGCCTGCGTGGGCAGATCCGTCTGCAGGAACAGCGTGGCGAGCGCGAGGCGCGCCTCATCCGCGTACGGCGTTCCGCCGAAGTCCTCGAGGTAGGCGATCAGCTCCGCCTTCCCCTGCTCCGCATCCCCGGACGAGGCGATGGCCGTGACCCGCTCGAGCTCGACCAGCGCGGCATCCCGCGTGGTGGCGGAATTCGACACGACGTACCAGCCGACCGCCGCGAGGATCACCACGGCGATTCCCCCGGTCACCAGGGTCTGCTGGTTCTTCTGCGCCCAGTTCGACGCCTCGAGAACACCGGCGACGAACGCGTCGTCGTCGGAGACCTTCTTGTCGCGCTTCGGAGAGTTGGGATGCCGCTTGGCCATGACCGTTCCTGTGGTGCCGCTTCGGGAAACCGCATCCGGGGCTCGAGGTCGCACTCGCGCGACCCAGGGAACGCCCCGGGGCAGAACGAAAAAAGCTATCCGGGATATTCGGATGGGTCAACGCACGTGGGCGGCGTACGGGAGCCGACACCGGCTCGTGCGGGCGCTGGCACGAGGCCACCCGAGGCCCCACACTCAGGGGCGTATCGGAGCGGCAGGACCTGCCGACACGGCCCAACCCATCAGAGACCGAACCCGGGACCCCACCGATGAATCCCTCGCGCTGCCTCCCTCTCGCTCTCCTCTGGCTCGCCCTGCCCCTGATCCAGGCGTGCTCGACCTCGACCCCGGAGACGACGCTCTCTCCGGTGATCGCGACGCCCGCCCGACCCGCGGCCGAGGCGGCGCCCCCGCCCTACTTCCCGCCCCAGAACCGGCCCGATGTCCGGGGCACGGCCGGCGCGGTCGTCTCCGATCATCCCCTCGCGTCGCAGGCGGGCATCGCGGTGCTGCAGGACGGGGGCACCGCGATCGATGCGGCGATCGCGACGGCTGCGGTGCTCGCGGTGGTTCGGCCCCACATGAACGGCGTGGGTGGCGACGCCTTCGCGCTCGTGCGGCCTGCCGGCGACGGCGAGGTCTACGCGCTGAACGGCTCCGGCGGCGCGGGAAGCCGTGCCACCCCCGAGCGCTTCGCGGCACTCGGCGAGGACGAGGTCCCCTCCCGCGGGGCACTGTCGGTGTCGGTCCCCGGTGCGGTGGCCGCATGGGTCGACGCCCATGCGCGGTGGGGATCGCTTCCGCTGTCCCGCCTGCTGGCGCCGGCGATCCGGTACGCGCGGGACGGATTCCCCGTCTCGGAGCGTCTCGCCTACGACTTCCGGACCCAGGGCCGCGGCCTCGAGGGCGCGGCGCGCGATCTGTACCTGCCCGGGGGCGAGCCTCCCGAGCCGGGGACACTCCTCCGGAATCCCGCCCTGGCCGAGACACTGGAGCGCATCGCGGCCGACGGCGCAGCAGGATTCTACGAGGGCCCGGTGGCGACCGCGCTCATCGACTTCCTCGACGCCGAGGGTGGCCTCCTCACCGAGGAGGATCTTGCCGAGCACGCTTCCACCTTCCCCGACCCGCTCTCGGCCGACTACCTCGGGCACACGTTCTGGGCGATGCCGCCCAACACGCAGGGCATCACCCAGCTCCAGCAGATGGAGATGGCCAAGTCGTTCGCATTCAGTGAGATGGGGCAGAACACCTCGAGCTATCTCCATTACATGATCGAGATGAAGAAGCTGGCGTTCGCGGACCGGGACAGGTGGGTGGCCGACCCCCTCCGTGCCGACGTGCCGGTGGCTCGACTGCTCGACCCCGCGTACCTGGCCGACCGGGCGGCGCTCATCGGTGAAGAGGCGCAGGCGTACGACCCGGGGTTCGGCCCTCCCCTGCCCTCCGACGCTGCGATCGAGGACGGCGAGGACGATGGCGACACGGTCTACCTGACCGTGGTGGACGCCGAGGGGAACGCCGTGAGCTGGATCCAGTCGCTGTTCGCGGGGTTCGGGTCGGGTCTGCTGGACACGGAGACCGGCGTGCTGCTCCACAACCGTGGGTCGCTGTTCAGTCTCCAGGAGGGACACCCGAACCTGATCGCCCCCGGGAAACGGCCCTTCCACACGCTCACGCCCCTGCTGGCCACGCGAGCGGGGGACCTGGCGTTCACGCTCGGCACGCCGGGCGGAGACGCGCAGACACAGAGCCTGCTCCAGATCGTGCACAACATGCTCCTGTTCGACATGACGCCGCAGGAGGCCCTCGAGGCGCCGCGTTATCGGTCCCAGGGCGGTCTGAGCGTAGCCGTCGAGGACCGGATCGCCCCGGCGGTTCGCGCCGAGCTCGAGGACCGGGGGCACCGTCTCCGGGTGATCGAGGGGTGGACCGCGACCTTCGGGGGTGCCCAGATGATCCGACTCGAACCGTCCGGCACCCGCACGGCCGCCGCGGGACCCCGACGCGAAGCCTACGCTATCGCCTACTGACCCCGGCACGGGACCGCCCCCGGACCCGCCCGCACACCACGCCTGCCCGACCTGGAGAGAACGACATGGACCGTACCTTCGCCCTCTGGGGCGCCATCTTCGCGCTGATCGCCGTGGCGCTCGGCGCCTTCGGAGCTCACGCCCTCGAATCACGCGTCGAGCCGCGCGACCTCGAGATCTGGGAGACGGCCGTGCGCTACCAGATGTGGCACGCCCTCGCGCTCATCGTGCTCGCCGCGCTGCACACCCGATGGCCCGGGGGTGGGATGGTGTTCGCCGGATGGAGCTTCGTGGCGGGAATCGTGGTGTTCTCCGGCTCGCTCTATGCCCTGGTCGGGACCGGCATCCGCGGCCTGGGGGCCATCACCCCCATCGGAGGACTCGCCTTCCTGATCGGTTGGGCGGCACTGATCCAGTGCATCGTCGCGGACTGAGCCGGGGAGACGCGGAAGAGACGGGGAGACGCGGAAGAGACGGAGAGACGCGGAAGAGCCGGGCACTCCCGAACCTCCCGCCCGGACCCGCGGACCGGGTCAGGCGCTCGTGGCGATCTCCGCCAGCCGCGCCGCGCCCACGTTTCCACCGCTCACGATCACCACGGTCGGCCCCTCCCGGTCCTCCGGGGGCAGCATCCCCTCGAAGAGCGCGGCGAGTCCCACGGCACCGCCGCCCTCGACCACCATGTGCAGGTGGCGCGCGGCGATCGCCATGGCCCGCTCGATGGCTTCCTCGCTCACGACCAGATGACGATCCACGTGGCGCCGGACGAGGTCGAACGTCACCCGGTTCTCCAGCTCGATTCCTCCGGACAGCGCGCTGGCGATGGTCGCCTCCTCCTCGAGCTCGAGCGGCCGGCCCGCCTTCAGGCTCTCGAACATCACGCGCGCCCGCTCCGCCGACACCGCGACCACCTCGGCCTCGGACCCATGGGCCCGCAGCGCCGCCGCCACGCCTCCAGCCAGCCCTCCACCGGACAGACACACCACCACGTGTCGGACGTCCGGGACCGCGTCCAGGATCTCGAGCGCGGTGGTCCCCTGCCCCGCCGCCACATCGACGTCGTCGAAGGGATGCACGAACGGGCGACCCGTCCGATCGACCTCGTCGTGCGCGGCTGCCGCGGCCTCGTCGTACCGGGTGCCCACGAGACGGACATCGGCGCCGTCGCCCCGCATGCCGGCCAGCTTCACGGGATCGACCCATTCGGGGACGAAGATCGTCGCGGGCACGTCGAGCTGCCCGGCCACCCACGCGACGGCGCGACCGTGGTTTCCGCTGGAGCAGGCCACGACGCCGCCGGCACGGTCTTCCGGAGCCAGCGCGGTGAGCTTCGAGATCGCACCGCGGACCTTGAAGGACCCGGTCCGCTGGAGGTTCTCGAGCTTCAGGAAGATCTCGCCCCCGTAGCAGGCACCCAGGTCGGGAAAACGGACGCAGGGCGTGGGCGGCACGAGCCCACGGACGCGGTCGCGGACGTCGTCCCAGCGGGAGGCGGGCCAGGTGGCGAGGTCGGGTACGGCGGGTCGGTCGGTCATGCTCGAGCCTCTCCCGTCTGCCGGCGCCGGTCAAGCGGCGGGCGCCCTCCGGAGTCGGTCGGGAGGGCGTACGGGGTGGCGCCCCACTCCGCCCCGCCGCAGCTTGACCAGGTGGCGCCGCTTCAGTGCCGCGCCTCCGGTCCCGCCCTGTCAGTCCCACCCCTTCATCCCCAGTGAACCGAGTCATGGTACGACGACTGCCGATTCCCTCCGTGTGCCTGCCGCTGCTCCTGCTCCTCGCCGTTCCCTTCTCGGCGCCGGCCAGCGCCCAGATGATGGACGACCCGCCGCCGATTCCGCAGATGGACATGGAGGACGGTCCCCCCCGGTACTGGACGGTGCCGGGGCTGCGGCACGGCGAGAGCTTCTTCCCCTTCGCGATGCACCCGGAAGTCGAATACGTGGCCGGCGACGAGCTGACGTTCGACACCTACCACACCGCCGAGGTGATGTGGGAGTGGATGCTCCGCTGGGAGGAGATGTATTCCGACATTCTGGACGTCTATCAGGTCGGTGAGAGCTTCGGCGGCGTTCCGATCCTGCAGGCGACGATCACGAACAAGTCGACCGGTCCCCACACCGACAAGCCGGCGGCCTTCTTCGAGGGTGGACGCCACTCCGGTGAGATCACGGCCTCGGAATCGGTCCTGTGGCTCATGCAGCACCTGCTCGAGAACTACGGGCAGGACGAGGAGATCACCCGTCTGATCGACACCAAGACGATCTACCTCCGGCCGCAGAACAATCCGGACGGCGGCTCGATGTACCTCAAGACCGCCCAGACCAACCGGTCGTCCGTGCGGCCCATCGACAACGACGGCGACGGGCTGCTCGACGAGGATCCGGCCAACGACCTGAACGGCGACGGCGTCATCACCGACGTCCGGCGTCGTCCCGGCCCCGGCGAAGAGGGCACGCACATCGTCGACCCGCGCGACCCGAGCGGCCGCCTCATGCAGCGGGTCGAGGACGGCGAGGGGGACTGGATCGTGTTCGACGAGGAGATCGACGACGACGGCGACGGACGCGCCGACGAGGACGGGGTCGGTGGCCTCGACCTGCACCGCAACTATCCCGAGAACTGGCGCCCCGACTCAGGTCGTGACCGGACCGGCCGCGGGTACACGCAGTTCGGAGCGGGCGCCTATCCGCTCTCCGAGCCCGAGACGCGTTCGGTGGTGCTCTGGGTGCTCGAGCATCCCAACATCGCCGTCGCCAACTCGATGGACACCCGCGTGCCGATGCACCTGCGCGGGCCGTCCACGTCGCGCGGCGAGGAGAGCATGTTCCCGGAGGATCTGGCGATCTACGAGTACTTCGACTCCCTCGGCGTCTCGATCACCGGCTACCCGTGGGCGGGTGACACCTTCTTCGACTACCGGAACCGGGGGGACGCGCCCTCCGACGGCTCGCCCCGTGAGGGGAGCCCGCTCTTCGGGCACGGACCCGACTTCGGCTATTTCTACCTCGGGGCCATCTGGTACGGCGACGAGCTGTGGGATGGCGGTCAGGTCGGCGACCTGAACGGAGACGGCGAGGAGGACGCGCTGGACCGTCTGCAGTTCCTCGACGAACTGGGCAACGAGACGGGCTTCATGCCGTGGACGCCCGGCTGGCATCCCGAGTACGGGGAGGTCGAGTACGGCGGCTTCCATCCGAAGTTCTTCTCGCAGAACGGACCACCCGAGGTGCTCGAGCGCTGGGCCCGCAACCAGGCCCTGTTCAACCTCCAGCTCGCGCTGCACCTGCCGGACATCGAGATCTCCGAGGTGACCGTCGAAGGCGCTGGTTCGGACGACGAGGGTGACCTCTACGACGTTTCGGTGACCTACCAGAACACGGGAGGCATCCCGACGGCGCTCCAGCAGGCGCTGCTGGTCAAGATCGTGCGCGAGGACCAGATCGAGCTGCGGTTCGGCGACGATGTCGAGGACCGCGTCGAGATCGTGGATCCGACCTTCCGCGACAAGACGATGTATCTGGGCAGCACCCCTCCCGGAGAGCCGGAGACCGTGACGTTCCGGGTCCGCGTCACGGGTGACGGCGCGGTGCCGGGCTCGGTCGTGATGGAGTCGACCCGCGGCGGCGTCGCGTCGGCCGACTTCACGCTGCCGGGAGGCTGATCCGGGCCGACGGCTCGTGCGAGGGCGCGGAACGCCCCGCGCCGGCACGAAACACGAAGGGGGTGGAGGCCGCGTGGCCTCCACCCCCTTTCGCGTTCAGGTCACCACGCCGCAGCGCGGTGACCGAACTGCGAGACTCAGCCGCCCACCACGAAGGTGATCTTCGTGTTGACGCGGTACTTCGCGACCTTGCCGTTCTCGACGACGGCCTTGATGTCCTGCACCCACACGTTCTGGATGTTGCGGACGCTCTCGCCGGCGCCGGATACGGCGTGGTCGACTGCGTTCTCGATGGACGATCCTTCGCCCATCACTTCGATGACTTTCGCGACTGACATGGTGCCTTCCGACATTCGAGTGGAGTTCGGGCTTCGCATGCTTCTACCCGACCGCCGCGTCCTTGATTCGACGGCACCGGGGTGGACCCTCCGGCCGGACACCTGACGGCCGGCCCGACTAGTCCTCGAACACCACCCGACGCTCCCGCAGCTGCGTCACCCAGATGCCCGAATTGAGGTCGGAGGAGTAGATCATCCCCTTGTGGATCTGCGCGCCCCACGCCATCGGCCAGTTCGGCACCATCGTGTCGTCGTCCGTGGTGAGGATCCGTGCCACCTCCCGGCCCTGCGCATACAGATCGCCGCGCAGTTCACCCGAGATATCCACGACGCGGAGCCCCGCCTGGTAGTAGCCGAGGTACATGCGGTCACCCTCGATCCAGATGTTGTGGACCCCCGCCTCGGGTACCTCGTACTTCGCCACCTCGACGGGATTCTCCGGGTCCGAGTAGTCGACGACGTGGATGTAGCCACGGGCGTGGATCGCCTTCTCCGGATCCCAGCCCGGCGGGAAGAGCTCGTCGCCGACGAAGAGGTAGTCTCCGGCGCGCCACGCCACGTGGGTGCTCCCGATGGGATACGCGAAGCGGCTGACCTCGACCGGCTCGGTGGGTGTACCCCCGTGCGTGCCGGCACCGACGTCGAGCATCAGGATGCCGTCGTCCCAGTACGACAGGTAGACGTAGCCGTCCTGCACGATCAGATCGTGCAGCGTCTTCTGGTCCTTTTCCAGACCCCACCGACCGACCTCCTCGACGTTCGTCGGGTCGGAGATGTCGAGAATGTGCATGGAGGAGGTTCCGTTGTGTGCGGCGTAGACGAGGTCGCGCTCACCGTCGATCCAGACGTTGTGGACGCCGCCGCTGACGGTCGCGGTGTACTCCGACAGCACCTCCGGACGGGCGGGCTCGGAGAGGTCCAGAAGCACGATTCCGTTCTGACGGCTGGACGCGCCCTCCCGCGTGACGATCCCGAGCCGGTTGTTCGGGTGGATCTTCACGTCGTTGATGCGCCGGGCGTCCAGCTGAATCGAGTCGGTGAGGACGGCGTTCCCCGGGTCCGTCACGTCCCAGACCTTCATCCAGTCGTGCATGTAGGTTCCGACGTACACGTAGTCGCGGCCGTCCACGCCCTCGAACACCCACATGTCGCCGGAATGGTGGTCGGAGATCGGTCCGCGGCCCATCAGGACGAGTTCGGCGTCGTACTCCCGCTCCTCGACCTCCACGACCGCCGTCCGGACCGCCGCCTCGCCCACGCGTGCCGTGACCACGTAGCGTCCCGGCTCCTCCGCCACGAACACGCCTTCCGTGCCATCCGCCTCGACCAGGGCCCCCGCCCCGTCGACGGACCAGCCCGGGGCGTAGGCATCCCCGACGCTGAACCGGACCACGTCGCCCGTCCGCACACGTACCGTCTCCGGAGCCATGCGGGGGGCCGGGGCCGGCTCCACCTCGATGGGGAGCGTCGCCTCGAGTCCGTCCGGGAACGCCACCGTCAGGCTCACCTCGCCCGGCGCCTTCCCGAACACCCGACCGGTCCACGAGTCGACCGAGACGACTGCCGGGTTGGAGCTCAGGAGCGTGGGCACACCATCCATCTCCACGACCTCGCCCAGTCGGTTCTCCGCGGCCCACCCGACCGGTGCGCTGCCCCCGACCGCCAGCGCCTCCAGCGGAAGCCACGCCTGGAGCCTCTCCGCCGGCAGCGCGGGGACCTCGACGGTGGCGAACATCGTACGGCCGCCGATGACGGCCGCGATGCGCGCGGTGCCGGGACGAAGCGCGGTGACTCGGCCCTCCGCGTCCACGCGGACGATCTCGCGATCCGTGCTACGCCAGACCACCTGGTCGGCGGCAAGGCGACTGTCGTCGTCCCGGACCTCGAAGGTGAGGGTCGATCCGACCGGGACCGTGGCCTCGGAGGGCACGATGACCGGATCCGCGGGCGTCTGGACGAGCGCGGCAGCGAGCAGGAGAGCGGTGGCCTTCATGTGTCTCACACTTCCGTAAGGGGGCCTGGGCGAGCCGTCATCTGCACCGGACCACGGTGGACGGAGCCGCGAGGAGCGAACATCATACGGCGCCTGACACCGTCGTCAAAAGCCCGGCCCGCTCATGCCCGCCACGCTCCACACGCAGCGCATCGCCGCCCCCGACCGGACCCCGGATCGGTGGCTGTTCCTCCTCCACGGGATCTTCGGGGCGGGCCGGAACTGGAATGCGGTCTCGCGACGAATCGTCGAGGCACGACCCGAGTGGGGCGTGCTGGCGGTCGACCTTCGCGGCCACGGTCGGTCGGACTCGGGCGCACCGCCGCATACCCTCGAGGCGTGCGTCGACGACCTCCTGCACCTGCCGGAGCACGGCGCGCCTCCCGCCGCCGCGGTTCTCGGCCACTCCTTCGGCGGCAAGGTCGCGACGCTGTTCGCGGAGGCCGCGGAGCTGGAGTCCCTCTGGATCGCCGACAGCACCCCTTCGGCGCGTGAGCCCGGCGGGAGCGCGTGGGAGATGATCGACGTGCTCGAGGATCACCCCGGCCCGTTCCGCGACCGTGACGCGGGCATCGCCGCCGTGGAGTCCGCCGGCTACGCCCGTCCCGTCGCCATGTGGATGGGCACCAACATCGAACGGGGATCGGACGACGCGTGGCGCTGGCGGCTGGACGCCGAACAGATGCGCGAGCTGCTGATCGACTTCTTCGAGGTGGACGCCTGGCCGGCGATCCGCTCGGCCGCCGAGGCGGGCACCCGCGTCCGCCTGATCCGGGCGACGGAGAGCTCGATCGTGTCCGAGGAGGATCGCACCATGCTCCAGCGGTTGCACGACGAGGGCCTTCCGGTCGAGCGCATCGACGTGGAGGGCGGTCACTGGCTGAACGCGGACGCCCCGGACCGTGTGGCGGAGATACTCGCGGAGGGACTCTAGGCCCCCTTCCCCGGGCACGACGACGTTGGGTGCAGGTCAGGGGGTCGGGCGCCCGACCAGGATCGGCTGATAGAAGTCCGCTTTCTCGTCGCGTTCCGCGGAGAACCCCGCCGCCTCCCAGTCCACGTAGATGATGTCGTAGAGGTCGGCGAGGTCGTCATAGAAGTCGCGCGTGTCCACGTACCTCTACAGTCGGAGAGTCATCGGAGAGCAGCCCCTCAGAACCGGTCCTGCGAGCCGAGCCCGTTCAGCCGCGGATTCACCACGTTGTTGAAGATCGAGCCCAGCCGATAACGGAATCCGACGCTGAACCCCGCCTGGTAATCGGTCTCCAGCTGCCGGCGTCGCAGCAGCACCTCCTCCAGGTCCGCGTCGCCCTTGGGCAGATTCAGCTGGTTGTAGATGAACGCGACGTTGCCGCCGAGTTCGATCGACAGGCCCTGCGTGATCCGCAGCTCCACGCTGCCGTTGAACTCGACGGCATAGCGATCGAGGTCCTGCAGATACTGGGAGGCGTTCATCCCCATGTCGATGGCACCCCACGGCTGCGTCACCTCGTAGCCGACGTTCAGCTTGTGCTCGGGGAGAACCTCGTCGATCTCGTTGAAGATCGTGGTGTCCTGATAGTTGATCTGCGCCGCCCCGATGCGGTACGCGATCGTCAGCTGGCGCCGGGTCGCCTCGCGGTACGGATAGAGACTCCACTCGACGGCCGGCATGAGCCGGTAGCGCATGTCGACGTTGTCGAAGGTCGAGGTGAAGACGTCGGCGAAGGCACCGACCGACCAGTGCGGCGAGATGCTCTTCACCACGTAGCTCGTGAAGCCGTTCCGCCGCTGCCAGCTCTCGATGAGGCCGCTGTCGCGCTCGAACCGGTCGTAGTTGTAGTTGAAGAACGGGCGCAACTGGATCTTCCAGTTCTCCGTGACCCGATTGATGTAGACGCCGTAGCGCGCATCGACGGAACGCTGCCGGGACTCGAAGTCCGCGCTGGCGTCGGTGTAGAACTCGAGCGTCCAGAAGTCCCACGAGTCGTCCTGCGGCGTGGCCTGTCCCCCGCCGGTGTCCCCCGCGGGCTCGACCTCCACCCGCACACGCTCGCCGGTCTCCGTCCGCAGCAGGTAGGGCACCAGCATCGCCTGCAGCGTCCGGAGGAATCCTTCCCGGGCCTCGGCCTCGGTCGCCGCCACGTTCACCGTGTAGACTGTCGAGTAGTCCATCCCCTCGAACGACGCGAGGCCGATCAGGTCGAAGGTCTGGGCCTCACCACCCGCGCCGGTGTCCTGTTCCGTCACCAGAACGTGCACGTCCGCCACCTCGCGATCGCGCACCCAGTCGACATACTCCATCTCCTGGCGGAGGAACGTCTCGTCGCAGTCCTCCCGATCATCGCAGTCGAGGAAGATCGCGAGCCGCTCGGGGCGCTCGGCGGGCGTCTGTGCGGTCGCCGATCGCGCGGACGCCACCAACGTGCCCACCGCCAGCGCGAGAACGACCGCGAGGCCGGGGATTCTGGAGGGCGAAGGGGTGATCGTGAGTGTCGGGGGCATGCGGGCCGACCTGGGTACGGGAGGGTTCACGAACGTCTACGGTGTGGGGACACGTCGCGTCCGACCAGCGCTGAGCGCGCGGGGATCATGCGAGGCTTCAGGGATCGGCGCGTCGGACATCATCTCGTTCCGGCGACCCAGCCTAACCAGCGAACCTCTGGACCGACCGGAAGGCAGCGAGAGGAAGAAGAACACCGTATCCGACAACCGCGACGTTCTGAAGCGACATCCTGCCCGTCACGGGGCCAGCCAGGCCCAGGAGGCACAGGCAGCCCCCGAGGAGCAGGACTCCGCCCCCGCGTGGGCTTCGATCCGCGCGCCGCGCGAGGCCCAGCAGGATCATCGTCAGTCCCATGAAGAAGTCCCACGCGACATACTCGACCGCGAAGAGTGACGAGGGCCAGATCAGCCGATAGTCTGCGACCGCCCCGGCGCGCCACATCTGGCGAATCGCGGTTAGTTGGACGAAATGGACCGTGATGGTCAGCACACTCGCGGAGACACCTGCACCGAGCGCGGCAACGGTGAACCTCCGGCTCGCGGGCGTGGCCTCCAGTGCCTCCGCGACGACCCAGCCGGAGATTCCGAGTGCCGAGAGGATGGTCAGGATCTCCATGACGCGGAGATACGGGTCACCGATGGGATCGGCCGGTGAATCGACCATGACGATCCAGGCACCGATGACCGCCAGGTACATGAGGCCCACGACTGCCACGACTCCACAACTCAGGGCACCCAGCCGCCAATGGCGGGACGAAGGGTCGGCTGCTCGCATGGCGCGGATCTCGATGTCGCACTCTGAAGGCTGGCCGGTCATCCGGCGCACCAGTGAGGTGATGCGGACGATGCACCCCCAAGATGCGTAGCGGGCTGCCTCGGTCGCCAGGAAGGCAGCCACCGGCAGCGCGACCAGCCCTGAGCTTCAGCCTGTCTCGCAGTCCACGAAGTGGACGTCTGCGGGACCCGCGCGACGACCGTGGATGACCAGGGGCGAACCGTCCGTCGGGACGGCAGGTCCGCGGAGCGTGACGAAGTCGGTTGTTCGGTCCTCGAGGTCGAAGTACCCCCGCCGGGTGCGGGTGGTGTTGGTCATCTGCTGCCGTACCGGGACGCACTCCGCGGCGGGGAGGCCGGTTCGTGCGATGAGAGTGTCCCGGAGTTCCTCCATGCGCGCGGCCGGATATCGACCCGGTACCGAGATGCAGAAGGACGACGGCTCGCCACTGGGGTGTCCGGCGAGCCGAGCCGGGTCGCTGCCGTTCCGAGCGGCGCGAACCCGGAACCCGGTCAGCGTGCGCTCGACCATGAAGGTCGAATCGGACGGAGTCCGGGCCGGGAGTGGTGCGGCCAGCGTGGCGCATGGCACCAGGCCTGCCCACATCCCGGACGGTCGCATGCCGAGGTCTCCTGACGGATCGGGGCTTCTGCTGCGCGGGACGAAGTAGGATGCGCGCAGCGCGCCCCGAGTGTGCGGTTCGCGCTGCAGCAAATGCTGGTTGGATCGCTTGATTCCGCTCCGTCACCTACGCGTCCACAACAGAATCGCGCACGGTGTCCCCGTTCTGAACCGGATCGGGATGAGATTCGCCTGGTCGTAGACTTCGATGCCGACGAGGTCGCGAGGTGACACGACATCATCGACGTCGAAGCCGCGGACTCTCGCGCCATCGAGCCAGATCACGGGCCTGCAGCCTCGCCCGAGCTCGATGTTTCCGAACCGATCTACACGAACTCGGCGTAGGTACCGGAGTTTGGAGCTGAGTCGAACTCCCCCCGCGATCCGGTCGAGGCGCTCCGTGTCGTAGTAGTACCCGGTGTTCGTCGTCGATCGCTCGTAGAACCCGATGTTTCGAAGATACGGGTCGGTAGCCTCGACCTCGACGCGGATCGAGTCGATCGCGACGGCGTCGGGGATGAGCGTGATGGGGGCGAGGGACGGGCTATCGCCTTCCACGACGACTTCGACGGAGCGGGTGCGGTAGCCGAATGCGGACGCCTCGACGGTGTAGGTCCCTT
>DATFJS010000304.1:0-2215 GCA_035269045.1 Longimicrobiales bacterium
GCCCGAGATCACCTTTACCGCCCGATCGCGGTCGGGTCGAAGTCCGAGATCGATACGGATCGGTCCCACCGGGCTGAAGTACCGGACCCCGACACCGGGCGTCACCGCGACATCCGACCACCCGATCGACTCGTTGCGACCCCAGACCTGCCCCGCGTCGACGAAGGACACGAACTGGAAGCGGTTGCCGCCGAAGGGAATCCGGACCTCGAGGTTGGCCTCGAGGAGGCGGTCTCCGCCGGTCGGGCGGGCGGTGAATCGATCCAGAGGAACGGGACCGGCATCACACGTCCCGAGAAAGACCTCCTGTGCGGTGCAGGCGGGTGCGCCGCCGTCGATGGGCTGCAGAAGCCGCTCGGTCCGCACCGAGAGAACCTGCGGGCCGAGTCGGTTCTCCGCATACCCCCGGACGGAGCTCGCACCGCCCGAGTACAGGCGCTTCTCGGGATGGATGATCCCGACCCGGTCTTCCGCCTCCACGAGACGGAAGAACTCGCCCTCGGACACGATGCCGCCGGCGGCCCGGAGCGCGACCACGGCCCCACCGCCGAGTTCGGTATACCCGACGACCGCACCCGTCGCCCGGCGGTATGCGAAGTCGGACGCCGTGAGGCTGGAGGCCGTCTCGAGCCCGAGCGTGGCCTGATACCCGCGTGTCGGGTTCAGCAGCTGATTGACCCGCTCGAGGCTGAAGGTGAGGCCAAGCGGCGCGAGCCAGTTGGACGCCCGGAAGAGGTCGATGTCGTCCTGGGTACAGACCCGGAAGCTCGAGCAGAAGAAGATCTCGGCTGCGTCGAGACGGGTGATCTGCGGCGTGTACGACAGGGTCGCCGTCGCACCGGTGCCCAGGATCCGCGACAGCGAGACGTTCACACCGAGCGCCTCGCGGATGAAGACGTCCGGCAGGCTCTGGCGCTCGATGAAGGCGCTCGCGCTGAGAGAATTCCGCGGCGAGAAGATCCAGGGCTGGACGAGCCCGACCTCTACCTGACCGTTCAGGTCCGCGAAGTCGCCCGAACCCGTCTGGGGGCAGAAGTTCTGGTTCAGCTGCTGCGCGAGGATGTTCGAGACGCGCGCGCTGACCTCGAGCCTTCGTGCACCTCCGAAGAAGTTACGCGACGCCCATCTGGCTTCGAGATTGACGCAATCCGACGTGCTCCACCCGACCGCCGTTCGAACGCGATGCAGGTCGCCCTCGCGCACCTCGATCGCGACGGGCATGACCGTGTCGAGCTCCTCCCCCTCCTCTCTGACGTTCGCCGTACGGACGAGGTCGAGCGAATAGAGATTGCGCTGACCCGCCTCCAGCTCACGCCGCCGGTACAGGTCTCCCTGCTCGAAGGGCACCATCCGCCGGATCGCCGTCTCGTCGAGGATGCGATTCCCGTCGACGGTCACCTCCCCGATGCGGACCAGCGGTCCGGTATCGAAGACGAACTCCACCGTCGCCTCTCGCGAACCCGCGGGAATGAACTGGTCGATCAGGACCTCCGCGTGTGCGTAGCCGCGATTGCGAAGGCGCGTGATGATCACGTCCCGGGCGCGGTCGATCCGGATGGCGTTGGCGGGATCGCCCACATCGACGGGAAGGTCCTCGACGAGGCTCGCTCGTCCATCCAGCGGCGTCTGCTCGAGGCCGACGAACCCGAGGGAGTCGATCAGGATCGGCTCTCCCTCCTCGATGTCGAAGCGGACGCCGACGCCGCCGTCGAGCTGCACGAGCGCCGTGTCGACTTCGGCCGCCCGGTAACCCCGCTCCGCGTAGTACCGCTCCAGCCGGAGAGCATCGAGGGGGAGCTGGCGTGGAACCAGGTACTGCTGGTCGAAGAAGGTCTGTGCACCCAGCCAGCAGAGGGGCTGGAACACCAGCGACCGGCAGTCGGTCGCGCGATTCACGATCGCACGGCGCAGAGAATCGTCGGGGAACGCCCGGTTCCCCTCGAAGGTGAGTCGGAGAACCTCGGGGCGATCCGTCTGCGCGGTCACGGGCGAGGGAGCGGAAAGCCCCCCCAGCGCGAGACAGGCGAGCAGAAGCCGGACGACCCCGCGAGGCATCACGTATCGCCTCGCTCCAGACGTGGAAGGTCGGAATTCTCCCCCGAGCGGATCCGGTCGCGCTCCTCCGGTGGTTCGATCCGGATCCGGTCGCGACCGAGCAACGTGCGCGCCAGCCAGAAGGCCGTCGCCCCGACCACCGTGCCCGCGGCGACGGCGA
>DATFJS010000305.1:0-2857 GCA_035269045.1 Longimicrobiales bacterium
GGAGACTTCCTCGACGACGGCGAACTCGGCTACTTCGCCGCGGGGACGTACTCGGACAACTATACGATCCGCGGGGGCGGCTGCGCGGAGGGCGCGCTCCTCGAGCTCGGCGACCTCCAGACCGAGTCCTGCCGCGAGTTCGAACGGAAGTGGCGCAACTCGGCCTTCCAGGAAGGTACGGCGGACATCGCCACGCCGAACGTCGACTACGCCTTCGAGCGCGGTCTTCGGCAGATCTCGTGGGGGACCGTCGGCAACTTCACGGTCAAGCTCAACCCGGAGCAGAAGCTCTCGCTCCAGACGACGGTCAACCTCACCACCGACGACGAGGCGCGCCGCTACCGTGGCGAGAACGCCGAGGACATCGGCGGCCTGATCCAGGCGGATCGTGCCCGCTGGGTCGAGCGGCTGCTGCTCTGGTCGCAGCTCTCCGGCGAGCACGTCACCTTCGGCGGGTCCCAGCTCGAGTGGCGTCTCTCGGCGTCTCGGGCGCAGCGGGACGAGCCGCTTCTCCGCGAGATCATCACGCAGCAGGATCCGTTCAGCGGCGACTTCACCGCGATCGACTTCTCCGAGTCCGGGAAGTACTTCTTCTCCGAGCTCGTGGACGACGACCTGAGCGCGGGTCTCGACTGGCGCTTCCCCTTCGAGTTCCTCGACGAGGACGCCGCCCTGAAGATCGGCGGGCTCTACCGCACGAGGGACCGCAGCTTCGGCGCACGCCGCCTCAACTGGGTCTTCCTCGCGGACGAGATCGCGGACTTCGACGAGGCCCTGGCGAACGCCACGCTCACGACGGGGCCGATTCTCGCCCCGAATCAGTTCGGGCTGGGCGAGGTGGTCGAGCCCGGGGACGTCTACACGGCGGACGACGAGCGTCTTGCCGGATACGCGATGCTGGAGCTGCCGGTCACGGACCAGGTCCAGGCCATCCTCGGAACGCGGATCGAGCAGTACAACCTCGGCGTGGATTCCCGCGGCGAGTCGCTGCAGGACACCGATCAGACGGATGTCGCGCCGTCGCTCACGCTGATCTGGTCGCCGACCGACGATATCCGTGTGCGCGCGTCCGGATCGCAGACGGTCGACCGCCCCGAGTTCCGCGAGCTGGCTCCCTTCCAGTTCACGGAGGCGTCCTCGCTCCGGCAGCTGTTCGGTAATCCGGACCTCGAGTCCGCGACGATCCGCAGCGCGGATCTTCGCTTCGACTTCTTCCCGGGCGCCGGCGAGATCCTCTCGTTCGGCGGCTTCTGGAAGAGCATCGACGAGCCGATCGAGCAGGTCTTCATCCAGGCCGCCTCGACCGCGTTCTCCTTCCAGAACGCCGACAAGGCGACCGTGCTCGGTCTCGAGACCGACGCGCAGCTTCGCCTCGGCCGGTTCGTCGAGTCGCTCGAGAACCTCACGATCCAGGGCAACTTCTCGTACATCGACTCGAACGTGGACGTCCGCGCGGACGGCGGCTTCGACCCGACGTCGCTCGAGCGCCCGCTCGAAGGGCAGGCCGAGTACGTCCTGAACGCCGGCATCAACTACGCCGACTTCGCCGGATACGAGGCGGGGATCTTCTTCAACCGCTTCGGCAACCGCCTCACCGCCGCAGGCGGCGGCGGCGTGCCGGACATCTACGAGCGGCCCCGCAACTCGCTCGACGCCTCCCTCGGCTTCCCCGTCCTCGGCGGCGTGAAGGCGAGCGTGAAGGCGTCGAACCTGCTCGACGACGAATACAGCTTCGAACAGTCGCTGAACGGCTTCAGCCAGATCCAGCGGCAGTACACCCTCGGCCGAACGGTTTCGGTCGGACTCTCCTGGGAGTTCTGAGGACTCCCGCACCTCACAAGGACAATCCCGATGATCGATACGAAGTGGACGCGCAACGCAGCCCTGCTCGGGCTGCTCGCGATCGGCCTCTCGGCCTGCAGCGACGACGATGATGGTGACGGCGGCACGGATCCCGTGACCGCCCTCGACACCCCCGCCGGGGCCGCCGCGGTGGCCGCGGACGATGACCTCGCGATCGCGGTGTCGTGGAACGCCGTCACGGAGGCCCAGAACTACCTCGTGACGCTCGAGGCGGATGGCAGCGCGGTCGGACAGGAGACGGTGGGCGGAACGTCCGTGGTATTCGACGGGCTGCTCGGCCGCACCGAGTACACCGCGTCGATCGTGGCCCAGGCCGCCGGGCGCGACCCGTCCAGCGCCGCAACGGCCACCGCCACGACCGGTTCGCTCAACGAGATCTTCTTCACGGCTTCCGGCTTCAACAACATCGTGGCCGACCCCGGCTTCGACGCGTCGGTCTTCAACGCCGGCACGCGCACCGCGCCGCCGAACTTCGACCTCACGGTCCCGGCGGGCTACCAGCCGGCGACGATCCGGTCGGATGCGCTCGTGGCTTCGGTGGACGGACGCACGCTGCAGCAGACGGGCTATCCGGGTGCGATCGCGCCGGGCACCCCGCTCGCGGACCAGTGGCACTTCGGGTGGACCGTCTGGGATCCGACGGGCAACGACAGCCGACCCGCGACGGGCAAGCCGATCGTCGACGTGGCGACGGTGCAGGCCAACACGACCTGGACGTCCGACAACATCTACCGCCTCACGCAGCCGGTGCTCGTCGGTACGGACTGCGGCGCCGACGGTTCGGCCGCCGGCTGCAACGCCGTGACGCTGACCATCGAGCCGGGAACGACGATCGTCGGTGCGGCCGACCTCGCCCCTGGTACGCGTGGCGCATACCTCGTCGTGACGCGCGGCTCGCGGCTGATCGCCGACGCGACGGGTGAGAACCGCCGCCCGACCGAGGAGGAGGTCATCGTCTTCACCTCCGAGCAGGCCCTGGGCAGCCGCGCCCGTG
>DATFJS010000306.1:0-4411 GCA_035269045.1 Longimicrobiales bacterium
CGGCCCCGTCGATCGGATAGGCGCGTGCCTGGTCGAGTGCGTCGGCCGGCGCGACGTGCAGCTGATACTCGCCCGACGCGTCCGAGAAGAAGGCGATGCGTCCGCCGTCCGGTGACCACACGGGCGAGCGTTCATGGACCCCGGACGTCTCGGTCAGGACCCGCACATCCCCGTTCTTCTCCGGCACGGTGACGATCTCGCCGCGCGCCTCGAAGACGGCTCGCACGCCGGAGGGCGAGATGCCGGCGGTCTGGATGAAGTCGGACCCGTCCACCCACCGGGGGCGGGTCTCGATCAGGTCGGTGGTCACCGAGACCTCGAGGCGCTCCGTCGCGCCGGTCGCCGGGTCCAGCGTGTGGAGCCAGCCCGCCTGCTCGTAGACGATCGTCCCGTCGAAGCCCGCCGAGGCCGACAGCACAGGAAAGTCGTCGTGATCGGTAAGCTGCTCCGGCCCGTCTTCCCCCAGCCGGAACACGTTGAACTCGCCCGCGCGATCGGACAGGAAGAAGAGCGTGCCACCCACCCACATCGGGGAGAGGTCGTTGGATCGGCCCGCCGGCTGCGGGACCTCCTGCACCTCGAGGCTCGACCGGTCCGCGATCCAGATCCGCGAGACGCGACCTCCCCGGTAGTTCTTCCACTGCTGCATCGCGGGGGCCGCGGGGGAGTACGCGATCCGGTCCCCGTCGGGCGAAATCGAGAACTGGAAGCCGTATGGGACCTCGAGCTCGTCGATCAGGCCATCCTCGACATTCACGGTCAGCAGCACCGCCCCGCCATTCGCCTGCAGCGCGTCCCGCGTCGAGAGGAACGCGACAGCCGAACCATCGGGCGTCCAGTCCTGCACCTGATCCGCCGCGGGGTGCCAGGTCAGCCGCTGTGGTGCGCCTCCTTCCACCGGTACCACGAAGACGTCGACGTTTCCGTCGTACTCACCGGTGAACGCGAGATGCTTCCCGTCCGGACTGAACCGGGGACTCGCCTCCTGCCCGGGGTGCGTGGTCAGCCGTCGTGCGCCGCTCCCGTCACGGTTCGCGATCCAGAGGTCGGTATCGTACACGAAGGCGACGTGGTCCGCGCTGATAGCGGGATTGGCCACGAGGCGGGTGGACTCCTGCGCGTCGAGCGACGATCCGGTCGCGGCGAACGGGAGGAGAGCGAGGGCAACGAGGGCGGACAAGCGGGCGGCAAGGCGCACGGGACGTTCCTGTCTGTGGAGCGGTGAGAGTCCTTGGGTTCAAGATGCCCTACGAAGCCGGCGCGCCGCGAGTTACATCAGCCGAGGAACTCCCCGTCAGCTGATCCCCACCCGGCCGCGTACCGCCTCGAAGAGCGCCGAGCTGTCGTAACCCACGCCGTCCTTGAAGACCATCACCGTGTTGCGGATGGCACCGGGGTCCGCAGTGAGGTCACCCTCCATCAGTACGAGGTCCGCGATCTTGCCCGCTTCCACGGAGCCGAGCTCGTCGTCGGTCTCCAGGATGCGCGCGCCGTTGAGGGTCGCGATCTGAACGATCTCCTCCGGAGTGAACCCGGCCTCGGCGAGAAGCTCGACGTTTCGCTGGTCACCGTAGCCCGGGAGGGCGCCACCGTTGCCGGTCGGGTCGACTCCGAATGCCAGCAGGCCACCCGCCTCGACGAACGCCTTCTCGTACGCCATCGCGACGTCCATCCACTCGGGGGGCCAGCCCTCCTCGTCGATGCTCTCCTTGGCCTCGAGGTACGCCCCCCGCACCTCGGGCGCCATGGCCTCGAGCGAACGCGGGTCGCGTGTCGGGCGGTCCTGCACGAACAGCTCGTACACGGCCAGGGTCGAGGTCATGGGCACATCGGCCTCCACCATGGCGCGGAAGGTCTCCTGCGCTTCGGGACCGGCCGGATCGATCGACATGGCGTACTGGCGATAGCTGTTCGGGCACTCGCTGCGCTCCTTGGTGGGATCGTAGTCGGAGTTGGTGAACAGCCCGTGCTCGATGTTGTCGAAGCCGAGCTCGACCGCCTCGGTGAAGGAGATCGAGCAGATGTGACCGGTCACCTTGATACCGAGTCGATGTGCCTCGTCGACCGCGGCGGCCATCTCGTCGTAGCCGACGTTCGTGTAGGCCTTCAGCCAGGTGGCGCCCTCGGCCGCCCAGTAGGCGACGAACCGGCGTGCCTGCTCGGGCGAGTTCACGAGGGTCATGGTCGTGTTGCCCTCCCCCCCGGTGATGTAGGGCGCCGTGATGTGGATGCGCGGTCCCGGCACCCGCCCCTCGTCGATCTCGTTCTTCAGGTTGATCTCGGAATACGCGTTGCGGCTGCCGGTCGTCCGCACGGTCGTGACTCCGGACCCGAGGTAGAGACGGGGGGCGCTGTAGTTGAGCTGCATTCCCCGTCCGCCGGCCGCCGTGTAGTAGAGGTGGTTGTGGAGTCCGGTCATGCCGGGGATCAGGGTATGGCCGGTACCGCCCACGATCTCGAGCCCCGAGGTGTCCACCTGCCCCGTCGCGCCGACCTCGGCGATGCGACCATCGCGCACGACCACCGTACGGTCCCGCTGAGCAGGCGCTCCGGTCCCGTCGATGAGTGTCACGTTCGTGATCGCGAAGGCGTCGGCGTCCACGGTGACGTATTCCCGGACGTCCGCAGCGAGGGCGTCGGCCGACTGGGCACTCGCGGGCGCGACGGTCACGAGGAACGCGCTGAGGGCGACGAAGGCGAAGGGGGCGAAGCGATTCATCTCGGAACTCCGGGTGGGGGGCGGGTGCCCCAGTATCGGGTCGGCAGGCACGCCGCTGCAATCGGGACGTCGGGAAGGCCCGCGACGGAGCGTGACGGTCATCCCACCCCGAAGCCCAGCATCATTCCCGACTCGAGATGCTCGGCAATGTGGCAGTGGGCCATCCATTCGCCCGGGTTCGTGGACTCCAGCAGGATGTCGATCGTCGCGCCGACCGGCACGAGCACCGTGTCCTTCCAGACGAGATTCTCGTTGGGGACGCCGTTCACGGAGAGCACGAGGAATCGCTGGCCGTGGAAGTGGATCGGGTGCTGCATGCCGTGGAGCGTTCTGCGGCGATTGCGGATCCGGATCTTCTCGACGCTGCCCAGCTCGAAGTCCCACCTGATGTCCATGTTCGTGCGACCGGTGGACGGCTCCAGAAGCTGCCAGCGCGCCTCGTGGTCGGTCGACCACCAGTTCATCCGCGGCATCGTGCCGCTCCATTCCACCGGGTGGAAGTAGGCGGAATCGACCGCCATCAGGCGCTCCATGAAGAAGGGGAGATCCCGCGTCTCGAGCACCATCTCGAGTTCACGGTCCACGGGGCGACCGAAGTGCTCGCGGTACGACTCGATCTCGTCGCGGACCGCAGGGAACTCGCGGAGGGCGTCGAAGGCGGCGGTGGTCGTGGCCGGCCCAGCCATGGACCCGCCCACCGTCACCACGCCCAGCGTGTCCGACTCCTGGAAGAACGCCCCGTAGAGGTGGTCGATCCCGCGCACCCGATTGAGGAGCAGCCACCGACCCGGCCGATCGAACCGTGCGTGCGCCATGTACCGCTCGGCCGGCGAAATGACGATCGAGGGGACGCGCTCCTCCCGCTGATACGTTCCGATGTCGGAGCCGACGATCTTCAGCGGCGCCTCCTCCCCGGTCGCTTCGTGCACGAACGAGAGGTTGAAGGTGCGGGTGTTCGCGACGTTGGTCAGGAAGAACCGCACGACCTCGCCCCGGGCCACCTCGAGGTCCCAGCCGGGCGAGCCGTTCACGAGGAATCGATTTCCGAACCGCCCCATGAACCCGTGCGTGGCCCGCTCACGACCCCACTGCACCAGCCCGTCGTGCGCGACCAGGAGGTCGTCCAGCATCAGGATCTCCTCGCGGTGCGCGGGGCCGAACGTGTCCCCCGCCCCATCGCGGACCATCATGTTGCCGTAGAGCCCGCCGTCCTGCGTCACGTCTTCCCGCATGTGCGGGTGGTACCAGTAGAGCCCGGCGTCGGGGAAGCGGACCCTGTAGGTGAAGGTTTCCCCGGGCTCGACCGGGTCCTGCGTCACCCCTGGAATCCCGTCGTAGGCGTTGTCCAGCCGGAGGCCGTGCCAATGCACGGTCGTCGGGTGATCGATCGAGTTGGTGAAGTTCACCGTGATCTCGGTGCCGCGCTCGACCCAGATCAGAGGGCCGGGATACTGTCCGTTGTAGGCGTACATCCGTGCCCTGTGACCGTCGATGTCGCGTTCGACCACACTGGCCTCCAGGTCGAAGACGTCGCCGTCAGCCAGCCGGACGATCTCGTGGGGGCGGGCGGGGAGCGGGGCCGGTGCGTCGTCGGGCAGCAGGTCGCCGGGGCGAAGCGGCTCGACAGGAGGACGGAGCGCCATCATGCGGGGCAGCATGCCGACCCCTTCCGGCATGGGCGGGAGCAGCCAT
>DATFJS010000307.1:0-3158 GCA_035269045.1 Longimicrobiales bacterium
GAGCCGCCAGGTGCGACTCATCGCCTCCTGCATCTCCGCGACCCCGCGACGGATCAGATCGAGCTGCTCCATCGGGGTGCGCCCGTCGGGGGACCGCTCCCGCACGCCGGCCTGAAGCTGCCACTTGAGCCCACCGACCCGTTTCTGGACGAACTCGTCCAGGTTGGACTGCGTGATCGAGAGGAACTTGACCCGCTCGAGGAGCGGGATCCTGACGTCGCGCGCCTGGTGCAGCACGCGCCAGTTGAAGTCCAGCCAGGAGAGCTCGCGATTGAAATACAGCGCCGGATCGTCGAGCGCCGTGGGCCCCTCGACGGGCCGAGGCTTCACCGCGTGTGGGGGGGTACGGAGGCTCTCCTCGTCCGCCTCCCACTGCTTCACGACCTCCGTGGGGTCCCGCGGCTCGGGCTCCGGCGCCGGACGACGCGGGCCGAGGGCCGACGGAAACGCGGGAATACCGACGCCGCTGTCGATGGAGAAATCTGGCTCGATCACGTCGTCGTCGGGTTGGTCGAAACTGCGAAATCGGGGCGCCCGGATTCGAACCGGGGACCCCCTGCTCCCAAAGCAGGTGCGCTACCGGACTGCGCCACGCCCCGTCCCGGCTGACAACATAGCGACAAGGTCCCGCCTGAACAGCGGGGCCGGCGCGATCCGTTACTCGAGCGCGCCTCCGGCGGCATCGGCCCACCGCCGGAGATACTCGAAGGGGTAGATCCCGGTGCTGTGCCCGTCCGACCACACGAACTGGAGCGCATATCGGCCCACCCAGTGGATCGCGGTGGGATAGACGTCCTCGGGGACCATCTCGGGTACGAGGATGCGCTCCCCCGTGGCCTCGTCGACGCAGCCCGCGCAGGGGCAGCGAAGCCGGAGCGGTCGGGGTCCGAACGTCGAGACGGCGCCGTCCTTCCAGCGGATGCGCAGCCGGGTGCCGTCCTCGGTCGGCGCGACCTCGTCCGGCAGCATCGCGTCACGCGGCAGCTCCCGGCTCATGTCTCCTCCACCATCGTGCGGAGATGCGACACGACCCTCCGGAACGCACGACCTCGATGGCTGAGTCGATGCTTCTCGTCCGCCGACGCGTCGCCGAAGGTCCGACCCAGCTCGGGAACGAAGAACAGCGGGTCGTACCCGAAGCCCCCCTGCCCCGACGGCTCGGTCGTGATGCGACCCTCCACCTCGCCGCGGACGATGCGTTCCGTGCCGTCCGGTTCGATCAGCGCCACCGCGCAGACGTACCGGGCCGTGCGGTCGTCGTCCACGACTCCCTCGAGTCGCCGGAGAAGGTGCGCGTTGTTCGCGTCGTCCCTTGCCTGGCCCGTGACCTCCCCGGAGATGGCGGCCGGCGAGTAGCGCTTCGAGCGAACGCCCGGCTCGCCGTCGAGCGCGTCGACGACCAGTCCGGAGTCGTCCGAAAGCGTCGGCAGGCCGCTCCGCCGCCGGAAGTACCGCGCCTTCGACAGGGCGTTCTCCTCGAAGGTGTCGTACGGCTCGAGGTCGTCCTCCTCGGGAGAAGGCTCGATCCCGAGCCGGGTGAGGCCCACCAGGTCGCTCGGGAGGTCCTCCGCGTCGAGGATCTCGCGGATTTCCTCCACCTTGTGGGGGCTCCGGGTCGCAAGCAGCACGCGCACGGGTACCCCCGCCTCAGCCGGCGAGGCCGAGGATCTCGCGCTGGGCGCGCACCAGATCGGAGATGCCGATCACGGCGAGGTCGATCAGCCGGTCGAGTTCGTCCCGCCGGAACGGATCGCCCTCCGCCGTGCCCTGCACCTCGACCAGTCCCCCGCCGCCGGTGGCGACGACGTTCATGTCGACCTGGGCGGCCACATCCTCGACGTACTCGAGGTCGAGGAGTGGACGCTCGTCGACCAGGCCCACCGACACGGCGGCCACGAGGTCGTTCATGGCGTGTCGCTCGACCTCGCCCGCCTCGACCAGTCCCGCGCACGCGATGTGGAGCGCCACGCAGGCGCCGGTGATGCTCGCGGTCCGCGTCCCCCCGTCGGCCTGGAGCACGTCGCAGTCCACGAGAATCTGCCGCTCACCGAGCGCCGACAGGTCGGTCACCGAGCGCAGCGAGCGACCGATGAGGCGCTGGATCTCCTGCGTGCGGCCCTTGATCGCCCCGCGCTCCCGCCCGGTGCGGGTGTGGGTCGCGCGCGGGAGCATGGCGTACTCCGCCGTCACCCACCCCTTGCCGCTGCCGACGCGCCAGCCCGGCACGCTGTTCTGCACGGAGGCCGTACACAGCACCCGGGTGTTCCCGGTCGCGATGATGCAGGAGCCCTCCGCGTACGGTGCGGCGTCGAGCTCGATCTGAAGGGGGCGAAGTGTGTCGGAGGGGCGGTCGCGCATGGTGTCCGAAGCAGAGGTGGAGAGGGCGCGGCCGCCCCGTCGGGGGGAGCGACAGCGGTCGGGATGGGCCGGTCGAGTGCCTTCCTGGAATCGCCCGGCAGAAACTCCTGGTGGAAACTCCCGGCGGAAACTCCTGGTGGAAACTCCCGTTAGAGCACCCCCGAGCAGATCACCAGTTCGACTGGGCCCCGTCGAGAATCCGCTGCACCAGCAGGTCGAGCGCCTGCTGCTTGCCGATCTCCTCCGATTCGGAGGCCTCGAGATACTGACCCTCGGCCTGCACGCCCATGTCCTCCCAGAGCACGAGACGCTGGTTCTGGTCGACGATCTGGACCGCGGCCCGGATGGTTACCTGACGCTGGAGCACCTCGGGGGCGCCACCGCCGCTGCCCGCCCGATAGTTGGGGGCATCGAGCCGATAGTCCCGGATCACGCACCGCACGAGGACGTCCGCCTCCTGCTCACCGGCGATCCGGAGCCCGAGCTCGCTGGGCAGCCGGCGGAACATGATGTCGTAGAGCTCGGTGGAGAGCTCCAGGCGCCGGGTGTCGTTCTCGCAGGGCGTCACCGCCATCGTCTCGACACCCGCGAGGCCCGTCCCCGACTGGAAGCCGTACACGCAGCCGGACGCGAGCAGCACGAACGCCGCGACGGCGCTACGGACCCCAGATATCGGGCGGAAACGGCTCGACATGCTCCAGTGTGGTTCGGGTGATCACCAGCTCTCGCCCTTCGGCGAGGTCGCGATAGACGGCTCGCGCGGGAATCCGCTCCTCGTCACCGTACTCGAGCTCGACGCG
>DATFJS010000308.1:0-2115 GCA_035269045.1 Longimicrobiales bacterium
CCGCCGTCGCACCCCCGATGGTGGTCGGAACGAGTACCGCCATCCCCATGAGCCCGGGCTGAACCGAGGTCAGGGCGCCCAGCGAGAGCGCCAGCACCAGTGCCATGCGTCCGTCCCACAGAACGGCGACCGCGAGCGCCACGAAGGCGACGGGCAGGGCCTCGGGCGGCCAGGCGTTGGCGACCACGATGCGTGCTCCGCCCGCGTACACGCCGATCAGCAGGCTGACCAGCAGGATCCACCGGAACCGCGTGTAGATGGATGTCCGGAAGAAGAACACCAGCAGGCCGAACGTCCCGAGGAGCAGCAGGTTGAGCAGCGTCTGACCGATCAGGGACGGGATGCGTGCCCCGCCCCCTTCCCCGTCGAGCCGGCCGCGCTCGCGGAGCTGCGCACGGTGGGCGGCGAGGCGCTCCTGGATCCCCTCGGTGACCGCTTCGTTGGCTCGAACGATCGCCTCCCCGGCGAGCACGTCCTGCTTCGTCGTCGGAACGGCACGCGCGACACTCTCCCGGTCCTGCTGGGTCACCTGGAGGTTCAGGCGATAGCTGAACTCCAGGTTCTGGAACAGGAGGATGCGCAGAATCTGCTGGACGTCGGGCGGCGTGCCGTCGGGAAGCAGCTCCACGGCTCGCTCGCTGAATTCCCGTGCGTTCCGGATGTCCTCGATATCCACGGAGGTCCCGGCCCCGGCCCCCGGCGAGAGGACCGTCACCCGCCCCGTCGAGACCTCGTCGAGCTCGGACGAGTCCGCCACGCCCTCGGGCAGAATGCGGCTCGCAGCCTCCTGCGCGGTCCGACGGATCAGGTCGAAGGTCTGCGGATCGGTGAGTCGCGCGATCTGCTCGTCGGTCAGCTCGACCGAGACCGCGGTGAGTACCTCATCGACCGACTCGGTGGGCGTGTCCGTGAGCGCGGCGGCCTGGACCCGATCCAGCAGCCGGGCGATGCGGGCGGCCATGGAGTCGGACGCCTGCGGGAGGTAGTCGAATGTCGGAGGAACCGACGCGCGGGCCTCGGCTCGGGCCTGCTGCAGCTCGGCAGACGTGAGCGGTACGCTGAACGGCACCTCCGCGATGATGTCCTCCTGCGCCACGGTTCCGACCTGTGCGGACTGCACGCGTGCGGCCGGGTCCGGCGGGAACAGCACCGTGAACAGGACGGCCAGCCCCAGAAGGAGCAGGATCCGCGCCCCGTGGTGGATCAGCCCGTCGGGCCAGATCCGCTCGGGGGGGGTCGACAGGACGCCGGCGGCCTCCCGGTCGGAGCGGGACGGTCGATTCACGAGGCCTCGTCTTCGGCGTCGGCGTACGCGCGGATGATGTCCTTCACCAGCCGATGACGGATGACGTCCATCGCGTCGAGGTACACCATCTCGATGCCGTCGATGTCGGCGAGCACGTGCTCGATCTCGATCAGCCCCGAGTCGCTCACCCGCGGGAGGTCGATCTGCGTCTTGTCCCCCGTGATCACGACCCGCGAGTTCAGCCCCAGGCGCGTCAGGAACATCTTCATCTGCGCCGTGGTGGCGTTCTGAGCCTCGTCGAGGATGACGAACGCGTCCGAGAGCGTGCGGCCCCGCATGTAGGCGAGCGGGGCGATCTCGATGGTCCGGTCCTCGAGCGCCCGACGCATCCTCTCGATGGGCATCATGTCCTCGAGCGAGTCGTAGAGCGGCCGCAGGTACGGATCCACCTTCTCCTGAAGGTCACCCGGAAGGAACCCGAGGTTCTCCCCCGCCTCGACCGCCGGGCGGGCCAGAATGATCCGCTTCACCCGCTTCTTGTACAGGGCATCGACCGCCGCGGCCACCGCGAGGTACGTCTTGCCGGTACCGGCCGGGCCGATCCCGATCACCACGTCGTGATCGCGGATCGCCTGCATGTACGCCCGCTGCCCCTCCGACTTGGGCGTGATGACCTTCTTCGAGCCAGGCAGCGCGATCCGCACATCCTCCTCGTCCGGGAGGATTCCGCCGTGGCCGTGGGTGTCGAACGACTCCGCGAAGCGCGAGATGTCGTGGACGTCGAAGGGCGCGCGCATCCTCGCCAGGTCGATTAGGTGCTGCACCACCGGTGTGGCCCGCTCGACGGCATCCACCGTCCCGGACAGCTG
>DATFJS010000309.1:0-2350 GCA_035269045.1 Longimicrobiales bacterium
ACACCGGTCGGTCCCGAGAAGATGAACGAACCGATGGGCCGGTTCGGATCCTTCAGTCCGGCCCGGCTGCGGCGAATCGCGCGGCTGATCGCCACGATGGCGTCGTGCTGGCCGACGACCCGCTCGTGCAGCTCGTCCTCCATGTTCACGAGACGCTCGGTCTCGGCCGCCTGAATGCGGTTGACCGGAATGCCGGTCCACCGCCCCACGATAAAGGCCACGTCCTCGACGTCGATGGCGGGGCGATGCTTGCGCCGCTCCTCCTCCCACGCCTCCTCGGCCTCGCGGATCTGGTCGAGCAGGCCCTTCTCGTCGTCCCGCAGCTCGGCGGCACGCTCGAAGTCCTGGTCCTTGATCGCGTCTTCCTTCTTCTCGGCGATCTCCTCGAGCTCGTCCTTCAGTTCCTCGACCTCGGGCGGCGGCACCTGCGAAGCGATGCGCTTGCGGGCGCCGGCCTCGTCGATGACGTCGATCGCCTTGTCGGGCAGGAACCGGTCGGTGATGTAGCGCTCCGAAAGGCGTGCGGCCTGCTCGAGCGTCTCGTCGGGGATGGTGATGCGGTGGTGATCCTCGTAATGCCCACGCAGACCCTTCAGGATCTCGACGGTCTCGTCGAGTGCCGGCGGATCGACGATCACGGGCTGGAAGCGACGCTCGAGGGCACCGTCCTTCTCGATGTACTTCCGATATTCGTTGAGGGTCGAGGCGCCGATGCACTGAAGCTCGCCGCGCGCCAGGGCCGGCTTGAGCATGTTCGAGGCGTCGATCGCGCCCTCGGCGGCTCCCGCACCGACGAGAGTGTGGAGCTCGTCGATGAACAGAATGACCGTCTCGCTCTGCTCGATCTCGTTCATGACCGCCTTGAGGCGCTCCTCGAACTGACCCCGGTACTTGGTGCCTGCGATGACGGCCGCCATGTCGAGCGCGAGCACGCGATAGTCGCGGAGCGCCTCCGTCACCTCGCCGCGCGAGATGATCTGGGCCAGGCCCTCGACGATGGCCGTCTTGCCGACACCCGGCTCACCGATGAGAACGGGGTTGTTCTTCTTGCGCCGGCAGAGAATCTCGATGACCCGTTCGATCTCGTTGGCCCGCCCGATCGTGGGGTCGAGCTTGTCCTGACGGGCGAGCTCGGTCAGGTCGCGGCAGAAGTGGTCGAGCGCGGGCGTCTTGGACTTCTTCTCGCCCTTTCCACCGCCGGATCCGGACGAACCCGACTCGGCTCCGCCTCCCCCGATGCCGGCCGGCTCACCCCCGCCCGAACCGCTGCCGACGTCGGATCCCAGCACCTTGAGCGTCTCGGCACGGGCATCCTCGAGGCTGATCCCGAGGTGGTTGAGAACCTGGGCCGCGATGCCCTTCTCTTCACGCAGGAGACCGAGCAGCAGGTGCTCGGTGCCCACGTAGGAGTGGTTGAACTCCCGCGCCTCGGTCATCGCGAATTCGAGAACCTTCTTCGCGCGCGAGGTATACGGCAGCTCGCCCAATGCGATGGTGGCCTTGCCCTTGCGCACCGACTCCTCGACCCGTTCGTGAACTTCGTCGAGATCGACGCTGAGGTTCGTCAGCACGGCGGCCGCGACCCCCTCCCCCTCCCGAATGAGACCGAGGAGGATGTGTTCGGTGCCCACGTAGTCGTGCTGGAGGCGAATCGCCTCCTCGCGCGCCATGGCGAGGACCTTCCGGACACGGTCGGTGAAATTGTAGTTCATGTCGTTCTCGGCTCGCCTGGGCGGCGTCTACTGGGGTTGGGCGGAGTCGTGCTCATCGGACGCATCCGCATCCGGCGCGACCTCACCCTCGTCCGCGAGGACCTTCCGAACGTAACTCGCTCTGTGCGCGTCGGCTTCGGCCTCGGACAAGTCACGACCCGCGGCCTGCTCGAGGTGCGCGGGCTGTGTGAAGATCATGAGCTTGTTGAGTGAGTATACTCGGGGCTTCGGAAGAATGTTCAGGCTCACCCCGAGGCGCACACCACTCAGCAGATTCATGAGTTCCTCGAAGGATAGACTGCGTGCGTAGCGCAGTAAACCGTACGCGCGCCAGATCTTGTCCTCGGTGACGGAGCGCGCGTCCCGCAGAAGCATCGAGCGGGCCTGGGATTCGTGCTTCACGACCTGTCGAACGACCCGGTCGAGGTGTTCGACCAGATCCTCCTCCGTCTTCCCCAGCGTGGTCTGGTTGGAGATCTGGAAGAAGTTTCCGACCACCTCCGAGCCCTCCCCGTAGAGGCCCCGGAACGTCAGGCCGACCTGACCCAGGCCGTGCAGGACCTTGGAGATCTCCTTGGTGAGTACCAGGCCGGGCAGGTGCACCAGCGCCGAGGCCCGCAGCCCCGTGCCCACGTTGG
>DATFJS010000310.1:0-4140 GCA_035269045.1 Longimicrobiales bacterium
ATCTGACGCTCGGCGATGTTCGGGCACTCCTTCCGACCGCGGTCACCCTCGCCCTCATCCAGCTCATGAGCGCCATCTCCATCGGTCGAGCGCTCTCCTCGAAGCACCGCTACACGATCCGACCCAACCGCGAACTCCTCGGGCTCGGATCGGCCAATCTGGTCGGGAGCATCTTCCGGTCCGTCCCGGTCTCGGCCAGCTTCTCCCGCTCTGCGGTTTCCGAGGAAGCCGGCGCGCGCACGCCCCTCGCCAACGTCTTCGCAGCCGCGCTCGTCGTGATCACCCTCCTCTTCCTGACCCCGGTCTTCGAGTCGCTGCCGCAGGCCTCGCTCGCCGCGATCATCCTGGTCGGCGTCCTGGGCCTGGTCAGCCCCTCCGAATTCCGGACGCTCGTACGGACGCACCGACGGGATGCGGGCCTCGCGATCCTCACCGCGCTCGCGACCCTGACACTGGGGATCCGGGAGGGCGTCCTGATCGGAATCGTGGCCTCGACGCTCGTCGTTCTCTACCGATTCTCGCGCCCCAACGTCTCCGAACTCGGGCTGATCCCCGGGACGCACTTCTACCGCGACCGGGACCGGTTCGAGGATGCCGAGGACATCCGCGGCGTCCTGGTGCTCCGTGTCGACGCGGCCTTCTCCTTCTTCAACGCAGCCTGGTTCCGGGACCACGTCCTCGACCGCAGCGACGACGAGGAGAACCGCGAAGACCGCCCGGATCTGCACGCCGTGGTGATCGAGGCGCGTGGCATCAACGACCTGGACACGACCGCGATCGACGCGCTGCACGAGCTCGTCGGTACCCTGGACGCTCGCGGCATCCAGTTCCACCTGGCCGGGCTGAAGGGCCGGGTGCGAGACATCCTGATGAACTCGCCCGTCGCCGAGCAGCTGGACGACAGCCGCTTCCACCTCTCGTCCCACTATGCGGTGAGCCAGATTCTGAAGGACTGGGACGAGGAGCACGGCACGGATCGCCTGGCTCGGTACCGCGAGGTCACCGGAGAGGAGAATGGGGATCAGCCGGCGGGCGACATTCCGCTGACCTGAGGGCCGGACCGCCGAGCGCTTCGGATGGCGCGGACGATCCAGGCGTCGAAGGCCTCCCGCCCGACACCCCACTCGGCGAACTCGGCACGGAGTTCGGCGAAGTCGGCGGGATCGATCTCGGCGTTCGGTTCCGTGAGACGAGCGTGTGCGACAGCTGCCTGGAGCGCATCGCGCTGCAGATGGAGGAGCGCGGCCCGATCCACCGATTCGGGAAGCCCGCCGTGCGCGGGGATCACCATCGCCGGACCGCGACGCGCGAGTCCGGTCAGCGCGCTCGCCCACGCCTCGAGGTCGGCACCCTCGATCCAGAGCAGGCCCTCCTCGACGATGTCGCCCGCGACGAGGATGCCGTCGATCCACACCACGACGTCGCCCTCCGTGTGCGCCGGCCCGACCGGCTGGATCCAGACGGCCCGTGACCCGACGTCGATGCGTCGGAATTCGGGAACGGCCACGGTCGGCGGCACCACCCGCACACGAGCCGCCTCCACCCGCTGCGCCCGAGCACGAGCGAGGAGGACTCCGCCACGCTCACGCCGATCATCCCTTGTCGGAAGGGCGGCAATCTCCGCGGCGAGCATGGCGATCCGACGATCCAGACGTACCCGCTCGGCTTCGAGCGCCGCGCGGCCTTCCGACGCGAGGCTCTCGATCGTCGCCGGGTGCGCGAGGATCTCCGCCTCGGGAAAGCGCTGGAGCACCGCCGCATTTCCCCATACATGATCGCCGTGGGAATGAGTGTTCACGACCCACCGCACGGGCGCATCGGTCCGTTCCGCGATCCGGTCCAGGAACCAGTCCGCCGGTCCGGGTCCGTGGAAGGTGTCGACCACGAACACACCCTCCGAGCCCAGGACCGCGACCGAACAGGCGTAGGCGGAGCTATCGACTCCAGGTGCCGTCTCCGCGACGATCACGTTCGCGTCGACGTCACGGACGACGAACAGTTCCTCCGGGTTCACGACTGGCGACGCGGGGCCTTGGGTCCGCGCCGGGGGATCCTGCCGATGGAGGCGCCGATGGCGGCACCGACCAGTCCCAGACCGACCAGCGGCAGGATCACGGCCGCAAGCCGGGCAGAGCCCGGGTCCCACATGACCGCGGGGCCGAGGAGCGCCGACAACCAGACCAGCATGCCCAGGCCGTACCCGAGAAAGCCGCCCCAGAAAGCGCCCCGGGCACGACGCCCCCGATTCCGGAAACGGTGGCTCAACGCGAGCAGCCCGACAGGCACGCCGAACAGGCCGAGCAGAAGAAGAACTCCTTCGAAGGCCGTCATCTCACATCCTCGCCTTCGGATAGAGCCACATCCACGTACCCGAGACCAGCAGCAGGAGCAGGCCGATCGCGAGCGCGTCCGAGAGGAGGATCCAGTTGTCGCCGAAGATCTCGCCGGAGTGGAGCTTCTCGATGAACACGTCGTTGCGTTCGCCGACCTGCAGCACCTCGCCCGAGCGCAGCGCGACGGTGACCTCCGTCACCACCCGATCCCCGAAGCGCACCTTCACGTAGCCGTCGTCGGGACGCACGTCCATCCGATCCACCCCGGCCGCGGCGACGGTGCTTCCGGCCGCCGACTCCGCTGCTCGAACCAGGTCCGCGAGTGGGAGGGACCCTTCGAGACCCGGTCCGACCGCCTCTGCATCGGGCATGAAGCCGAGGGCGTCCTTGTGATTGAGCATGATGCCGGTGACCGAAACCACCACCAGTAGAGCGGTGGCGAGCACGCCGATCCACACGTGGGTGTGGAACATCCAGCGCGCGAGGTTGCGGATGATGGGAGGGGGGGCGCTCAGGGGAACGTCCTTGACGGGGTTCGTATTTCGGGGGTGTCGTTCGGGATGCGTCGCGATCGTCCGAGGAAGCTCGGCTCCGTACACATGAGACTCACCGAGCTAGGAATACGTTGGGGCCGACGCAAGGTGGGGCACCCCTTCGGCCGTCCGCGGTATCCGTCCATTCGCCCGGTCTCACCGGGCCATATCCTGCACTGCCGTGCACCGAAGGAGCGTCATGGCCCGAGTCCTGATCGTCTTCGCGCACCCCGCGCTCGAGAAGTCACGCGTCCACCGTCGGCTCGTGGCGGCGACCCCACGCGATGAGCGTGTGACCTTCCACGATCTCTATCAGGAGTACCCTGCGTTCGACATCCTCGTCGAGCGCGAGCAGGAGCTGCTGCTCGAGCACGACGTGATCGTCCTGCAGCATCCCCTCTACTGGTATTCCGGACCTCCGCTGCTCAAGGAGTGGTTCGATCTCGTCCTCGAGCACGGCTGGGCATACGGATCCGAGGGAGACGCACTCGAGGGGAAGGTGATGCTCCAGGCGATCTCGGCCGGCGGTCAGGCGTCGGCCTACTGCGAGGAGGGATACAATCGCTACACGATCCGCCAGTACCTGCGGCCGTTCGAGGGGACGGCGCGCCTCTGCGGGATGCGGTATCTCCCGCCGTGGGTCGTCTTCGGGACTCATCGGCTGGACGGACCGGACATCGATGCGTGGGCGGATGCATGGGCCCGGACGGTGACCTGGCTCGCCGATGAAGGATGGGGGGACATCGAGCCGGACCCGGACTCCCTGCTTGTCGAGGGTGCGGGTGAGTGTGCCCCGTGGCCGATCGCCGGTATCGACGAACGGCTCGAGCCCAACGCCGTCCCGACCGAGTCCGGCTCGGGAGACGGGGGGGGCGGCTGATCGTGGACGGGCTTCTCGCGCAGGCGTTCGTCTACCTGACCGCAGCGGTGATCGCGGTCCCGATCGCCAAGCGTCTCGGTCTCGGATCGGTTCTCGGGTACCTCATCGCCGGAATGATCATCGGGCCGGACGTGCTCGGCTTCGTCGGCAGCGAAGGCCAGGACGTACTCCACTTCGCGGAGTTCGGCGTTGTCCTCATGCTGTTCGTGATCGGTCTGGAGCTCGAGCCGGCGCTTCTCTGGCGGCTGCGCGGACCGATTCTCGGGATGGGCGGGCTGCAGGTGACGATCTCGACGGCCCTGATCACGGGTGGCGCGATCGCCTTCGGTCTGCCGTGGAACGAGGCCCTCGCCGTCGGCATGATCCTGGCGCTGTCCTCCACCGCGATCGTGCT
>DATFJS010000311.1:0-2719 GCA_035269045.1 Longimicrobiales bacterium
GTCCGGGCACGGTGATGTGCGCACCGATCCGGTAGACGAGAAGGATGAAGACCGTGAAGGCCAGCTTCTCGCGGATCTCCGGCGACTGCCAGAGCTTCAGAATCGGGTTGCTGTCCATTCGGTCAGGCCTGCTCGTCCGCCTCGGTTGCCTCGTCCGACTCCGCCGCCTGGGCGACCGGAGCCTCGTCGACTGCATCCGCCGCGACATCCGCGGACGGAATGGTGACCGTCCCGCCGGCCGCCTCGATCTTCGCGCGCGCGCTGGCGCTGAAGGCGTGGGCCGTGACGTTCAGTGCACCCTCGACGTCGCCGTCACCCAGTACCTTCACCGGGCGCCGCGCCGACCGGACGAGTCCGGCGGAGGCCAGCGTCTCGGGCGTCACGTCACCGGAGAACCCTTCGAGCTCGAACAGGTTGACCACCTGGAACTCGACACGATTCCGCGGACGGAAACCACGCTTCGGAATCCGGCGGTGGAGCGGCATCTGGCCGCCCTCGAAGCCGGCGGGAATACTGCCGCCACTGCGGGCCTTCTGGCCCTTCTGGCCACGGCCTGCCGTCTTGCCCAGTCCGGAGCCTTCGCCCCGTCCCACGCGCTTGCGATCGCGATGCGACCCCTCGGCGGGGCTCAGATCATGAAGTTCGGCCATCGATCTACTCCTGCTCCTCGATCTTGCTGACCGAGACGAGATGTGAGACCCGGCGGATCATCCCGCGGATGGCGGGAGTGTCCTCCTGGATCACGCTCTGCTGGTGACGCTTGATTCCGAGAGCCTCGAGCGTGCGGCGCTGAACGCCCTGCTGCCCGATGCCGCTGCGGACCTGTGTGATCTCGAGCCTGTCAGCCATAATAGACCCCCTCACCCAGCGCCTCGACCGTGATCCCCCGCTCCCGCGCGACCTGATGGGCCGTCACGAGGTTGGTGAGTCCGTTCATCGTGGCGCGCACGACGTTGATCGGGTTGTTCGACCCGAGGCTCTTCGAGAGGACGTCGGTCACACCGGCGGCCTCGAGCACCGCACGCACCGGACCTCCGGCGATGACGCCGGTACCGGGAGCGGCGGGGCGGAGCAGGACGCGTCCCGCTCCGAGCTCACCCACGATGTCGTGGGGAAGCGTGCCGTTCTGGATCGGGATCTCGACCATTTCCTTGCCGGCCTGGTCGATCGCCTTGCGGATCGCCTCGGCGACCTCGTTGGCCTTCGCGAACCCGATCCCGACCTTGCCCTTCTGATCCCCGACCGCGACGAGCGCCGAGAAGGAGAAGTTGCGTCCCCCCTTCACGACCTTCGCCACACGGTTGATGTGGATCACGTTCTCGGTCAGGTCGCGTCGTCGGTCGTTCCGACCCTTGTCACGACGACCTCCGCGACCACGACCACCTCCGCCCGAACTTCTGTTGTCAGCCATCAGAACTCCAACCCTCCCTCACGTGCTCCATCGGCGAATGCCTTCACACGACCATGGTACTTGTAGCCGCCGCGATCGAAGACGACGGAGGTGACCCCGGCGTCCTTCGCTCGCTCGGCGAGCATCTTCCCGGCCGCGAACGCCTTCGCCTGTCGGCGGTTCTCGTCCTCTGCGGCTTCCACGTCCTTCAGATCCAGGCTCAGCGTGCTGAGGCCGAGGATCGTGCGGCCCTCGTGGTCGTCCACGAGCTGCCCCTCGATATTGCGCAGCGATCGGTAGATCACGAGACGCGGACGCTCCGCGGTCCCGAACACCGTCTTCCGAATGCGCTTGTGGCGACGCGCACGCGACGCCTGCCGCGACTGCAGTTTCTTCTTGCGCATGGTCAGGCCCCTGCCGTCTTACCGGCCTTGCGCCGGACATGTTCACCCTGGTACCGGATGCCCTTCCCCTTGTACGGCTCGGGGGGGCGATATCCGCGAATCACCGCTGCGGCCTGTCCGACCGCCTGCTTGTCCGCGCCCTCGATGACGATGGTCGTCTGATCGGGGGTCTGGATGCTGACGCCCTCGGGCGGCTCGTAGTCGATGGGGTGCGAGAAGCCGAGCTGCAGGTTGAGGGTCGAACCCTTCATGTCGGCGCGGTAGCCGACACCCTGGATCTCGAGTGTCTTCTTGAACCCGACCGAGCAGCCCTCGACCATGTTCGCGATCAGCGAACGGGTGAGGCCATGGAGCGCCTTGTGGCGCGCCGCGTCCGACGGACGTTCGACGACGACCTCTTCGGCGTCGACCTTCACGTCGATCTCCGGGTTCACGTCGAGCTCGAGTTCGCCCTTCGGTCCCTTCACCGACACGCGCTGGCCGTCGACCTTCACCTCGACACCCTTGGCGAGCGCCACCGGCATCTTTCCGATACGAGACATGGAGCGCCCCCTACCAGACGAGCGCCATGACCTCGCCACCCACGCCTTCCTGGCGTGCGCCGCGATCGGTCATGAGACCCTGCGAAGTGGAGATGATCGCCATGCCGAGACCGTTCCGGACCCGCGGGATGTCGGCGGTACCGACATACGAGCGGCGACCGGGCTTCGACACGCGCTGGAGATGCCGAATGATCGGCTTCCCCTCGTGATACTTGAGGTACACGCGCAGCACGCCATGCTTCCCATCGTCCAGGACCTTGTGGTCGAAGACGTAATGGTTCTCGGTGAGCAGCTGCGCGATCTCGATCTTGAGCTTCGAGACCGGCATGTCCACCCACTTGTGCTTCGCCATACCGGCGTTGCGGATGCGGGTGAGCATATCG
>DATFJS010000312.1:0-2874 GCA_035269045.1 Longimicrobiales bacterium
GTCTCCCAGCTCGTGCCGCCGTCCTCCGAGCGCAGGAGCGCGCTCGTCTCGGCCTCCACCAGGGCGTAGGCGACGTCCGGATCGTTCTGCGCGAAGGCGAGCCCGATGCGGCCGAGCTCTCCCTCCGGCAGCCCATCCTCCGGACCCAGCTTCCGCCAGGTGTCTCCGCCGTCCCAGGTCGACCAGAGACCGCTCCCTTCGCCACCGCTCTCGAAGAACCAGGGCCAGCGGCGGTAGGTCCAGGTCGAGGCGAGCAGGTGCTCGGGGTTGGCCGGATCCATGACGAGCTCGAAGGCGCCGGTCCGCTCGTCCACGAACAGGACGTTCTCCCAGGACTCGCCCCCGTCGGTCGAGCGGTAGACGCCCCGCTCCTCCCCGTCGGACCATGCCGGCCCGAGGGCGGTCAGCCAGACGACGTCCGGGTTCGTCGGGTGGACGAGGATCGCCTCGATCCGCTCGGTCTCCGCGAGCCCGAGGTACGTCCAGCTCCGCCCTTCGTCGATCGACTTCCAGACGCCGCGCCCGACGCCCATCGAGTTGCGGGCGTTCGCCTCGCCGGTCCCGACGTAGACGGTGTGCGGCGCCGAGGGGGCGAAGGCGACCGCTCCGACCGAGTTGACCGGGAGATGGTCGATCGCCGCCTCCCAGGTGAATCCGAAGTCGGCCGTCTTCCAGAGTCCGCCGGTCGCGGCCCCGACCATCCAGATGCGCTCGTCCCGCGGGGAGACGGCGATCGCGGCGATCCGGCCCGAGGTACCGGCCGGCCCGATCGCCCGGGCGTTCAGCCCGTGGAAGACCGAGTCGATGGTGACATCGTCGGGGGTGCGGTACTCCTGCGCAGTCGCCGGGGCGGTCGTCAGGAGAGCGGTCGCGAGGGCCGCCGCCAGAGCGGTCGTCGCGGGACGACCGTCGAGAAGGGTGCGGAAGATCGAGCGCATCGGGAGACTCCGGGAAGCGGGTTGGTGCATCGCCGCCAAGCTATCCGGCGGTCGAGCCCGGAGCTACCTCGCGACGGCCGAGCAGGGGCAGGCCGCCCCGCGTCCACCGCCACCGAAATCACGACGTCTTCGCCCCGAACGCGAAGTAGCGGAGGGAGACGACACGGCATGGTCGCGAGATGCACCCGCTGCGGTGTCCCGGCTGCCATGGTGAGATGCGCATCCTCGCCCTTCCGCACGACCCCGGAGTCGTGCGCCCGATCCTCCGGCACCTGCGCGGCCGGAGTAGCCACCCCCGGTCCGCCCCGCACGAGGGTCACCGCACAGCGAACTGCTCGTGGTCGACCCGCCGTCGCCGTGGCGATCGGGGCCGCCATCCGTCCGTGGGCTGCGCGACCCCCGTCGATGTGCGAACTGGGGGAGTCCCGGACTAGACTCATCCTGCTGAACCCGTCCGCCTCACCCGTCGGTCGTCATCATGCGGTGCCCGTCATGACCATCTTCCATCCGCTCTTCGTGCATCTCCACATCGCGTTCCTCGCGATGGGGTTCCTGTCGATGTACGCCTGGTTCGTCCGGGGAATTGCCTCGAGCGTGTTCGAGGACCGCATCTATCGGTTCGCCCGCTTCAACACCTTCTGGGGATGGATCACGGTGATTCTCTCGATGGTGGCCGGCGTGCACGACGGCTTTCAGGGTCAGATCATCAACTTCGACGGCCCGCACGGGGGATGGCTGGGGGTGAAAGTCGTCCTGTCCGTCCTCATCGTGGTCGTCTACGGAATCTTCCTTCTCCTCAGCGGACGGAAGAAGCGGTTTCTCCAGGAAAACCGCACCCTCATGATCTGGTGCCTCGCGACCCAGGCCGCGGGGATGCTTCTGGTGGCCGCCGTCACGACGATCGGGACGATGATCGTCTACTATCGTGCGGTGCTGCCCGAATTCCCTCTTCCGCTGTGATGGATACGGGAACGGAGGAGAAGCGGACTCGATTCGTCGTCGTCGGCGGCGGATTCGGTGGGGTCTACGCGGCGCTCCATCTCGCGCAATACGATCCGGAGGGGTACGAGATCGAGGTCATCCTCGTCTCGGACCGGAACCATTTCACCTTCACTCCTCTTCTCCACGACGTCCTCGGGGGAAGTCTCTCGGGTCATCACGTCGCGGTCCCGTACCGGGTGCTGGGAGAGCGGGTCGGGTTCCGCTTCGTCCAGGCCCGCATGGATGGACTCGATCGCGATCGGGGTGCGATCGAGACGACCGTGGGCCCGATCGACTACGACTATCTCATTCTGGCGCTGGGGGCTCGCCCTGCGGCCCGGGTGCGGGGGCCGCGGCCGGCGGAGCTCGGCGAGGATTCCGTGGGCCCGGTGGTGACTCCCTTCCACCGCATCCCGGATGCCGTATGGATGCACGATCGGGTGCTCGATCTGGCCGAGCGGTGCGTACGGACCGACGACGAGGCGGAACGTCGCCGCCTTCTGACGTTTGTCGTCGGGGGCGGTGGCCCCGCCGGAGTCGAGGCGGCCGGCGAGCTCCTTCAACTGCTGCACTCGGTCCTCCCCAGATACTACGACTGCCTGGAGGGAGCTCGAGTCGTTCTGGTGCACGGGGACGAGCGGATTCTGCGAGGGTGGGACGCCGACCTCGCCCGCCGCGGTCAGGAAACGCTCCGCGAGGCGGGACTCGAGCTCCATCTCGAGACGCGACTCGGCGAGGTGACCGATCAGGGTGTCCGGATTTCGCCGGAGGGCGGGGGGGAAGAGCAGGAGATCGAGGCGATGACGGTGATCGACGCCACGGGCAACATTCCGAACTCGGGGTGCCTGGAGGACTCGGGTCTCCCGCTCGACGACGAGGGGCGGATCCGGGTCGACGAGCACCTGCGGGTCGAGGGCGAGGCCCGGATCTTCGCGGTCGGCGACGTGAACGACCT
>DATFJS010000313.1:0-10253 GCA_035269045.1 Longimicrobiales bacterium
GGCGCTGAGGGATTCGAACCCCCGACTTCCTCCTTGTAAGGGAGGCACTCTGAACCAACTGAGTTAAGCGCCCTGAAGGTGGCGGCCCGCAGCTCGCGCCGTCCGTCGTGTCGTCCGCGTCAGCCCGAAATCGCGAGGGGCAGGAGGACGACGTAGCCCAGCACCAGAAGCAGCGGCGCCGCGGTGATGGAGCCCTGCGCGAGCAGCCAGTACCCGGCCACCAGACTGGCGGAACCGGCCGCCGCGAAAATCGCGTTCTTCGCGCCGAACTGCAGCGTCTCCGTGGAGGCGTGCGTGGCGGCGCGGTCGGTACGGGTCTCCTTGCTCATGCAGACAAGCTCTCTGTTGTGGGGGATCCGATCAAGCGGGCGACTCGAATCCCGCCGCGTCAGTCGCCGTCGATCTCCAGCCGATCCAGCAGCCGGCGGAGCCTGGACCTCGACACTTCCATGATGCGGGCGGCCTCGCTGCGGTTGCCTTCCGTGCGCTCGAGTACGCCGCGAATGTGCGCCGCGATGACGGTGTCGAGCGCGTCCTCGCCCCCCTCCCCCGTCCCGGCCCACTCCGACGGCGCCGCCTCCATGTGGAGGTGGTCCTCGGAGATGGTGCGACCGCGCGCCACGATCGCCGCACGGGTCAGCACGTTCTCGAGTTCGCGAACGTTTCCGGTCCAGGGGTGCGCCTCGAGTCGCTCCAGGGCAGGCTCGGAAATCCGCTCCACGTTCTGGCCGGTCTCTCGGCGGATCCGACCCAGCAGCGTACCGGCCAGGTCGCGGATGTCTCCGCGTCGCTCGCGCAGAGGGGGCACGGAGATCTCGACCACGCGCAGTCGGAAGTAGAGGTCCTCGCGGAAACTCCCCTCCTCGACCAGTTCCTCGAGAGGCTGGTGCGTGGCGGCGACCACGCGCGCCTCGGTGGTGCGTGGCTGTTCCCCGCCGACGGGATAGAAGGTGCGGTCCTGAAGGACACGCAGCAGCTTCGCCTGGAAGTCGGGCGAGGTGTCCCCGATCTCGTCGAGGAAGATGGTGCCGCTGCCCGCCAGCTCGAAGTAGCCCTTCTTCGATCCGACGGCGCCGGTGAACGCGCCCTTCACGTGCCCGAACAGCTCGGACTCCAGCAGCGTGTCGGAGACCGCGGTGCAGTTCACCGCGATGAAGGGCTCGTCGGCGTGCTGGGAGTGCGCGTGGACGGCACGGGCGATGAGCTCCTTCCCGGTCCCGGTCTCGCCGCGCACCAGGACGGTGGCCCGATTGCGGGCCAGGACCCCGATCATCTTGTAGATCTCGATCATGCGCGGGTCGCGCCCCACGATCTGCGGTCGCTCGGGCAGATCCTCGTCCGCGACGGAGGTCGCGTCGTCCTCTGCCGCCTCGGCATTCAGCTTCTGCTCGCGCAGGCACCGATCCACGAGGTCCTCGACCCGCGCCAGCCGCACCGGCTTCACGAGGTAGTCGAACGCGCCGGCCTTCATGGCGTCGACCGCGCTCGACATCTCCTCGTGGCCCGTCATGACGATGACGTCGATCTCGGGCTTCGTCTCCTTGAGCTTCTCGGTCAGCTCGAGTCCGGAGAGACCGGGCATGCGCAGGTCGGTGATCACGAGGTCGGGGCCGAACTTCGAGAGACGGGATAGACCGGACTCGGCGGAGTCCGCGGTCTGCACCTCGTAGTCGGACGCGCGGAGCTTCTCGGCGAGCGCCTCGCGCAGGCCTTCCTCGTCGTCGACGATCAGGATCCGCCCCTTCACCGCTCCTCCTCCTCGCTGTCGTCGTCGTGGCCCGTCGCTTCGTCGGCGTACTCCATCAGAAGACTGGTACCAAGGGTCGGGGTCGCACGGTCCCTGATCGTGTCGGCGCCCGGGTCCGTGTCGTGCTCCGCGCTCCACCAGTCGGGGGCGTCGGGGATCTCGCGCGCGCGGAGCGCGGCCATCTGATCCTTCCGGTAGCGGCGGCGCGCCCAGACCAGGGCGATCAGCAACCCGGCCAGCAGGCCCCAGCCGATGCCGGACCGGGTGAGAACGTAGAGCCATCCGTACCGGTCCTTCGCCCACGCCACCCAGTCCTCTTCGAGCCGTGACGACGAGAGGCCGTAGGTCAGGCGGAGCGCCTCCTCGAACCGGCCCGTCTCCGCCCATCGTTCGATGAAGATCCGAAGGCCCCGTTCTCCCGACTGCTCGACCAGGTAATCCACCACCGTGGCCGACACCAGGTACGCCATCTCGGCGTCGGATCGACCCCCCGGCCAGCGCAGCGTGAGTCCGTTCAGGGAGAGCGAGTCGTTCGTCGCCAGCGCGATCCGCAGTCGCCACGCGGCCTCGGTGTCCCACCCCGCGGCCCACTGCGCGTAGCCCTCCACGAACCACCGCGGGCCCCGATACCCACCCACCGCCTGGTGCAGCCCGATGTGGGCCCACTCGTGGCGAAGCACGTCGTCGATCAGGTCACGCCGTCCGGTCGGTTCACCCTGCCCCGCCGGCAGGATGATCCATCCGTCCGCGGGCCTCGCGAGGCCGGCGCTCCACTCGGGGCGCCGGCCCTCCAGAAGGAGTTCGATGGCCTCCTCGGAGCGCGGCAGAAAGATGATGGATCCCCATGGGATGGTATCGGGGACAGCGGGCAGCGGCTCTTGGGTCCGGATGCGTTCCGCGACGGCCCGCGCCAGAACGGAATCGACCGACTCGAAGCGGATGGTCGCCCGGGGCGTGACGATGGAATCCGCGAGGATCGCCCCGACCGCGGGAGGTATGGGCGCGACCTCGGCGCGCTGGGCGGTCAACGGTGCGGGACCTACGGAGACACCACTCGTGGCGCCGACCACCACGGTGAGAAGGAGACCGACGACGCCGACGCGCCGCCCGAACGCGCGGACGATGCCGCGGGGGCGCACGAGCCGGATCACGACGCCGCGTCCAGCGCCTCCAGATGCGTCCGCGCGGCCTCGTTGTCCGGGTTCAGTTCGATCGCGCGACTCCAGAGGAGGCGTGCCGCGTCGTCGTCGTCGTCCCGCTCGGCCAGGATCGCCAGCTTCACGTACAGGTCGTCGCCGAGCCGCGGCTCCAGCCGCTGAGCCTTCTCGTACCGGGTCCGGGCCTCCCGGTCGTCTCCACGCTCGAAGGCGGCGTCCCCGAGCGCCTTGTGCGCCTGCGCCGGCGGCATGGGCTGACGGGTGGCGCGCACGTAGAGCGCTTCCGCGGCCTTCTCCCGACCCATCTCCCGCAGGAGAGCCGCCTGATTGACGAGCAGTTCGCCGCACTCGGGGTGGTGTGTGAGGCCTTCCCGCCCGATCGACACGGCGTCGTCGTACCGTCCCACCCGACCCGCGGCGAGAATCGCGTACGCATAGAACGCAGGCGGAGGCGTGGCGTCGCCGAGCGCTCGGTGGTAGGCCTCCAGCGTCTCGATGGCCGATTCCGCGTCGCCCTTCCTCAGCAGAACGATCCCGCGGGCGAGCGTGGCGTCGTGGTCGTCCGGCCCGATCTCTCCGGCCTCCTCGAGCACGGCGAGCGCATCGTCGAATCGCTCCATCAGCTCGAGTGCCAGCGCTCGATTGCGAAGGACCGGATACGACCGTCGTACATCTTCGGGAAGGAGATCGAACGACCCCAGCGCCGTCTCGAGCCTCCCCGTCCGGAGGGCGATCACCCCGAGCCGGAAGTGGGCCGACGCATGATCGGGGTCGGCCGCGAGCGTCTCCTCGTATTCGCGTGCGGCATCCTCGAGCATTCCCGCGTCGTAGAACGCGTTACCCAGCTCGAGGTGCGCAGTCACCGGGTGCGCGTCCTCCTCGGCGTCGGCCGGCTCCCTCCGCCCCACCTCCGAGATGAACCCCGCCTGCGCGAGCGGGAACAGCGCCTTGCCGACGTCGAACTGCACGAGCCCGGACTCCTCGATGATCTCGCGGACCGTTCTCTCACCGTCGATCAGCGGCAGGACTCGGCGCTGGTGCCGCGTCACCTCGATGTCGTCGGCGACCTCGGGGTCCTTCACCTGGGCGAAGATGACGTCGAGCGTCGGAATCTTCGTCTCGATCTGCGTCCACTCGTCCACCCGTCGCGCCCCCTCCATCAGGAGGTTCTCGACGGGGATCGACACCAGAGTGCCGCCGTCATCTTCCGGCCACCGGCCCGAATCGAAGTGGAACGAGCCCTGATTCCACGTGAAGAGGTGGTAGACCGCCTCCTCGATCTGAAGCCGCACGTACTGGTTGAGCTGCTCCGTGTCGATCGAGCCCATGCGCAGCAGGAGCTGACCGAGCCGGACATCCTCCTCGTGCGCCTGTGCCTCCATCGCCGCCGACAGCTGCTCGCGGTCGATGACGCCGTTCCGGACCAGGAGTTCGCCGATGCGGTGCGGACGGTCGAGCACCGATGCGTAGATCACGCGCCCGCCCTCGAAGTAGATGTAGCCGAAGTTCGAACGGTCGGTGAGGCTCAGGCAGCCCGTCTTCCTCCCCATCGAGAGGAGCTGACAGATGTCCGCGAGTCCGACGTCCTGGAGTGCGCCCTCGATCGCCATCAGTCGAGTGACTCCACCAGGCGATCCTCGAGACGGGGCCAGACCCAGACGACCTCCTCGGCGGAGGGGCGCCAGGGTCGGTCGGGCGCCACGGACGGCGAATCCGTTTCCGCAGCCGTGACCGCCTCCGGGACCCCGGGTACCTCGAGCACCAGTCCGCCCTCGAACCGGCTTCTGAGCCGGATATTGACACCCTCGATGTCGCCGGGCGGGCGATCGGCCGCGAGAATCACGCGCGAGCCCCGGCGCTTGAGGGCTTCGAACAGGTGGAAGAACTCGTCCTGCGCGCGCTCGGTCTCCGCGAGCGTCTCGACGCCGTGCAGGAGAAGGAGGTCCACGGTCCACCAGCGCTCTCGCCACGCCCCGGCCACTCCGCTACCGAGCGCCCGCACGAAGTCGTCGGAGAATTCCTTCACGGAGGTGAAGGCGACCCGCGCGTCGGGGTGGTCCGCCGCAAAGGTGCGCCCGGCGGCGGCGAGCAGTTCGACGGGGGCCTGCGAATCGTCCGCCCAGAGAAAGAGCGGGCTGTACTCCGGTCGCTCGGAGTCCAGGACCTGAACCGCGGCCCGCACCGCGATGGACGGAACGCCCTCACCGAGGCTCTCGAGCCAGGGACCATCCGGAAGCGCAGAGAAGGGGCGTGCTCGCTCCCGCACGGACGCGAGCAGCGCCTCCGCTTCCTGCAGGCGATCAGGATCCCGCACCAGCGCGGGGGTGGCATGTCCGAGCTTCTCCAGGTCCCGCGCGACCTCTCCGAGACGCACCACGTCGCGTTCGAACGCCTGCAGCCTGTCACGCCAGTCTTCGGGCTCGCTCTCCTGCTCGAGCATGGCACGCACCCGCGCGACCACGAAGCCATCCTGCTCCGCCTGGTCGGCGACGGCGCGCGCCAGCCGGATCCACTCCGGCTCGTCTTCTCCCGGCTCCGCCTCCGGAATCTCCTCGAAGGCGGCATCGTCGGCGTCGGACGTGTCCGACGGCCCGGGCACGGCACCTCCGATGAGTTCGGGGATGTCGGCGGCCGTCAGCCGACGGTCCTCCAGCTCCTGTGTGGCGAGGACCTTGTTCAGCGCCCCGCCGAGTTCGCGAATGTTGCGATACGGGAAGCGGGCGATGGCTTCGGCCACCCCCGGCTCGAGCGTCTCGCCCCTGCCGGCGACCTTCCGGTTGATGATCGCCATCCGCGTCTCGAGATCCGGCGCGGAGATGTCGACGATGAGTCCCCCGGAGAACCGCGACACGAGACGGGCGTCGAGGCCGTCGATCTCCGCGGGCGGTCGGTCGCTGGCAAGCACGACCTGCGACCCGTGGGTGGTCAGGGCGTCGAGCGTGGCGAGGAGGAACTCCTGCGCCTGTGGCTGGCCGGTCAGGAACTGGATGTCGTCCACGAGGAGGAGATCGAGCGCGCGATACCGTTCTCGGAAATCGTCGCGCTCCCCCGCCTCCAGCGCGCTCTCGAGCTCCTGCAGGAAGTCTTCCAGTCCGAGATAGCGGACCTGGAGATCATCGTTCGCCCTGCGGGTGTGGTGCGCCACCGCCATGAGGATGTGGGACTTGCCCAGTCCAGATGCCGCATAGAGGAACAGCGGATTGTAGGCGGCGCCCGGCGACTCCGCGGCACGCCGGGCCGCGGCCGACGCCAGACGGTTGGTGGGTCCGACGACGAAGCTGTCGAAGGTGGAATTCGGATCGAGATCCTTCATGTGTCGACGCGGAGGTTCGGCACCACGGACGGCTCCCTCACGGAGCGCCCGGTTCGGGTCCCGAAGTATCGAACGTCCCGGCACGCGGCGACAGGGCTCATCGTCTCTCCCGTGCCCACGTGAGCGCCTTCTCGAGATCCTCGGGCAGCGGCGACTTCACGTGCACCCGCTCACCGGAGACCGGGTGATCGAAGGCGAGTTCGGCAGCGTGCAGGAACTGCCGGGGCGTCCTGCGCTCCAGACCCCGGGCCCAGCCCTGCATCGGCCCGGAAATTCCCAGCGCCCCCCCGCGGGCGTAGACCGGCTCCCCCACGATCGGATGGCCGATATACCACAGGTGGACCCGGATCTGGTGCGTCCGGCCCGTCTGCAGCGCCACGTCGAGCAGTTGCGCCGCCGGAAAGTCATCCCGGACGCGGAGACGCGTGACCGCCGTGCGGCCGTCGGGCCGAACCGTCATCCGCTTGCGATCCTTGCCGTCGCGCCCGATGGGCGCGTCGATCTTGAGCGGCCAGGAGTCCGAACGGATGTGGCCCCAGGTCATGGCCGTGTAGAGGCGCTTCACCTTCCGCTTTCGGAGGGCGTCCTGCAGCCCCGTCTGGGCACGATCGGTCTTGGCGACCACGAGCAGCCCGGACGTCTCGCGGTCCAGACGGTGGACGATCCCGGGCCGAAGCCGGCCCCCTACCCCACCGAGCGAGTCGAGGTGATGGAGAAGCGCGTTGACCATCGTGCCCCCGGGGTGGCCCGGCGCCGGGTGGACCACCATCCCGGCCGGCTTGTCCACGACCGCCAGGTCTTCGTCCTCGTAGACGATGTCGAGGGGTATGTCCTCGGCCACGAGTTCGGTCTTCTTCGGGGCGGGGATCGTCACGCCGAATCGCCAGCCGGGCTCCACCGTGTCCGATTTGGCATGCTCCCCGGCCCCCTCCTCGTCGAGGCGGCGCACCTCGCCGGCAGCCAGCCAGCGCTGGACGCGGGTACGCGACACCTCGAGCCGATCCGAGAGCCAGGCGTCCAGACGCGCGCCGGCCTCTTCCTCGGAGACCTCGACCTCCCGGTAGTCCCCTCGGGCGTCGTCGTGCGTCACCCCTCGGCCCGCCGCAGTCCGATGTGCGCCGGGACGCCGTCGAGATCGACCGCCGTCCACGCGAACCACTCGCCCTCACCCTCGGCGTCGTCGGGCCGTCCGACCTCCAGGTCGAGCGCCAGGGTCTCACCGCGAATGAAGTCGCTCCACCCGGAGGCGGCGGTCGTGACGTCCTCGCCACCGTACACGCCGAGTTCGATGCGGTCGGTGATCTCGAGATCGGCATCCTTCCGCAGGCGCTGGATTCGATTCACGAGTTCGCGGGCAAGTCCCTCCTCCCGGAGTTCGTCGTCGACCACCGGATCGAGCGCGACGGTGTGGCCCGCTTCGCTCTTCACGATGTCCTCTCCGGACGCTTCCTCGAGGACGTCCAGATCCTCCGCGCGAAGCTCGTGCGCCTCACCGTTGACCGTGAACGTGACATCCTCACCGTCACGGAACGCCGAGAGTTCCGCCCGCGACAGCGCCCGAATGGCGTTCGCCGCGTCGTTCGTCTCCTTCCCGAAGCGGGGGCCGAGCGCCCGGTAGTTCGGGTTCGCCTGGAGGGTCACCATCCCCTCGGCCGACCCGATGAATCCGACCTCCTTCACGTTGAGCTCGTCCTTCACGAGGTCGAGTACCGCGGCCCGCATCTCGAGTGCGGACGGCACGACCGCCTGGATCTTCCGCAGCGGCTGTCGGACCCGGATCTGAACCTCCTCCCGGGCCGCGCGGCCGAGCGACACGAGGGTCCGGGCGGACGCCATCTCGGTCTCGAGCGTGGCGTCGAGCGCGTCGTCGTCCACCGAGGGGAATTCCGCGAGGTGCACGCTCTCCCCGGTCAGGGCGCGATGCAGCCAGTCCGCGAAGAAGGGCGTGGCCGGAGCGATCAGCAGCGCGACGGTCCGGAGCGCCTCCCAGAGCGTGCGGAAGGCGGCGCGCGCACCGGCGTCTCCCGCATCCCCCCAGAACCGGGCGCGCGATCTGCGCACGTACCAGTTCGACAGATCGTCGACGAAGTCGGCCACCGCGCGATAGGCCTTCGTGGGCTCGTAGGCGTCCATCTCCCGCCGGACCTCGGCGGTGAGCGAGGCCATCCGCGACATCAGCCAGCGGTCGAGCACGCCGCGCGCGGCGGGCGCGGGATCGGCGCCGGAGGGCGTCCACCCACCGGTGTTGGCGTACATCGTGAAGAACCGGTAGGTGTTCGCGAGGGTGTCGAAGAACTTCCGCTCGTTCTCGCGGAGCGCCTCGGGGTCCCACCGCTTCGGCACCCACGGGTTGGACCCCACCAGCATCGTCCATCGCACCGAATCCGCGCCGTGATCGTCGATGGCCTGCCACGGATCGACGGTGTTGCCCTTCGACTTCGACATCTTCTGGCCGTCGGCGTCGAGCAGCAGGTCGTTCACCACGACGTTCCGGTACGGGGCACCCCGCCCGAGCATCGTGGAGATCGCCATCAGCGAATAGAACCATCCGCGGGTCTGATCGAGCCCCTCGCAGATGAAGTCCGCGGGAAAGTGCCGCTCGAACTCGCCGCCGTTCTCGAAGGGGTGGTGCCACTGCGCGTACGGCATCGCGCCGGAGTCGAACCAGACATCGACCACGCTGGGTGCCCGGTGCATGGTGCCGCCGCAGTCCTCGGCGCACTCGCAGGGCCAGGTGTACTCGTCGATGTACGGCCGATGCGGATCGAAGTCCTCCGGGAGGGGCCCGGTGCGCTCGGCGAGCGCGTCGAACGAGCCGATCCACACGACGTGGTCCTCGTCGGCGTCGCAGATCCAGACCGGGAGGGGCGTTCCCCAGAAGCGGTCGCGGGACAGCGCCCAGTCGACGTTGCCACGAAGCCACTCGCCGAACCGCTTCTCGCCCACCTCGGGCGGGTGCCAGTCGACGGTATCGTTGTTCGCGAGCATCCGACCCTTGAGGATGGACGTGGCCGCGAACCAGGACTCCCGCGCCATGTAGATCAGCGGAGAGCCACAGCGCCAGCAGTGCGGATAGTTGTGTCGGTCGGTCTCCGCCCGGAACAGGAGCCCGGTCTCGCGGAGCACGTCGATGACCACCGGATCGGCATCCTTCACGAACAGGCCGCCGATGCGGTCCAGCCCTTCATGGAAGACCGCCGCGTCGTCGAGCGGCTTGAGCATCGGCAGGTCGTGCCGCTGTCCCGCCGCGTAGTCATCCGCGCCGAACGCCGGCGCCATGTGCACGATGCCGGTCCCGTCCTCGGCACTCACGAAGTCCTCGGGCACGACGGTCCACGCGTTGCCCACGTTCTTCGGCTCCGGGACGAGGTCCACCGGACGGCGATACCGGAGCCCCACCAGCTCGGAGCCCGGGAACGTCCGGACGACCTGCGCATCCTCGCCCAGGACCTCTTCGACGAGCGACTCCGCCACGACCACGGTGCGACCCTCGTCGTCCGTGGCCTCGGCGTACACGAGGTCGGGATGCACCGCGAGACCCACGTTGGACGGGACGGTCCACGGCGTGGTGGTCCACACCACGAAGGCCCGGCCGGCGTCCTCGCCCCGTTCGTCCAGGATGGGCGCGAGGAAGTACAGCGAGGGATCGTCGACGTCCTCGTACCCCTGCGCGACCTCGTGCGAGGAGAGCGCGGTGCCGCAGCGCGGGCAGTACGGTACGCTCTTGTGTCCACGGTAGAGCAGATCACGCTCGGCGAGCTGCCCGAGGATCGCCCACACCGACTCGATATAGTCCCGGTGGAAGGTGACGTACGGGCGGGAGTAGTCGAGCCAGTAGCCGATCCGCTCGGACAGGCGCTCCCACTCCTCCTTGTAGGTGAAGACGGAGTCGCGGCAGGCCTGATTGAACGCCTCGATGCCGATCGCCTCGATCTCGGGCTTTCCGTTGATCCCGAGCTTCTTCTCCGCCTCGAGCTCCACCGGGAGGCCGTGCGTGTCCCATCCGGCGATCCGCGTGACCTGACGCCCCTGCATG
>DATFJS010000314.1:0-5899 GCA_035269045.1 Longimicrobiales bacterium
CGTCCGGAGATACCTGCGCTGCGCTCACCCAGGCATCCGGCGTGTAGTACTGGGCCGTGTCCCCCGAGAGCGTCAGCGTCAGCAGCCGCTGGGGGTCGTCCGCCCAGACGATTAGGAGGGAGTCGGAGGGCCAGTCGTCCACGCTCACGCGGGTCGAAAAGGTGCCGATCGAGTCGGGCTGCGTCGAGCCCGGGCGTGCGGTCCAGATGGTCCACATGTCCCCTTCCCCCTCCTCGCGCATCGCGAAGGCGACGGTCTCTCCGTTCGGTGACCAGACCGGCTCGGATACCGCACCGGTCACCGCCAACGGCGCGGGTCGGTTCCCCAGGAGGACATCGTAGACCCAGATCCAATCCGCATCGGGGTCCGGGTCGTCGGGATCCGTGCCTCTCCATGCCACCCGACGTCCGTCCGGGCTCCAGCTCTGATCGAAGATGTCCCGAGGACGAACGTCCAGGGGAACCCGGGATCCGTCGAGGCCGACCTCGACCAGTTCCAGTTCGGCGCCGAGTGGACTGTCGGCAACCCCGGTACCGAACACGAGGGTTCCGTTGGAGGAGACGTCGTACCGGGCCCAGGCTCCCCGCTTGCGGAGGCCGGCGAGGACGAACTTCGCATCGCCCTCGAGTGTGTGGGACTCCAGGTCGAACCGTTGTGCGAGCAGATCTCCCTCCTGATTCGCGAAGACCAGATAGCCGGCCTCGACATAGGACGGATCGAGTGCCCCGGGAATGAGGCTGCGAAGGGAGTCCTCACCCGGAAGGTGGAGCACCACATGGGGGAGCGGATCGGCCCCGAACACGGCGGTCGCCAGCGTGCCGCTGCCATCGGGGAGCACGAAGGGGGTGGCGATGCCTACGTCTGCCGGTTCACGCAGAAGGAGTTCCGGTTCGCCGCCGGTGTCGGCCACGCGGAAGAGACCCCACCCCTCGGTATCACTGGCCACCATCGTGATCATGCCGCCCGGACCCCAGTCGATATCGGTATACGACGAGAATACGTCGTCGTTCAGAATGCGCCGGGGAGCCCCCCCACTCACCGGAACACGCCAGAGGCCGTCGCCGGACACGTAGGCGATCCAGTCCCCATCTGGGGAAAAGTCCTTTTCCAGAAGCCGGTCCGGTTCCACGAGCACACGGAACCGCTCGTCCATCGGGCCCCGCAGCAGGAGTTGGTTGCCGCCGCCCCACGCCATCTGCGATCCGTCGTGCGAGATCAGGACGTGGTTACGGGGCCACTCCACCCCCAGAAAGGCCGATGCATCGAGTGTCGTGCGGAGCGAGGGGCCGTCGTACCCACCGGCCGGTTCCTCCCCGGACCCCAGGAGGGCGGAGCCACCGACCACGCCGACCAGCAGGGCGACAGCCCCGATGCCGGCCGCCACCGCGGGCCGCACCCCGGACCGGACGACCCGTGTCTGCGTCGGCACCGAGCCGGTCCCCGCCGTGCGCTCCGTGACCGTGTGCCGAAAGTCCGGATCCACAAGGGCCATCCGGACGTCCTTCGCCGTCCTGAAGCGGTCGGCGGGGAGCTTCTCGAGCGACCTGGAGATCACGCTCTCCACGTGCGGCGGGACGGTGGGGCGCAGCGTCGTGACGGGGGTCGGGCGCGTGGTCAGGATGCGCGCGAGGACGGCCTGCGCGTTCGCGCCGCTGAAGGGCGGCTCGCCCGTGAGCATCTCCTGCAGGATGCAGCCGAGCGCATAGATGTCGGAGCGCGGGTCGAGCGAGCGGTCGCCCGCGGCCTGCTCGGGGCTCATGTAGTGCGGAGTCCCGAGGCTCAGACCCGTCTCCGTCCGCCGCCCGTCGTTCGCCTGGCTGACCGCCAGCGCGATCCCGAAGTCCGCGATCAGCGGTTCGCCGGAGGACAGCAGGATGTTGGCGGGCTTTATGTCGCGGTGGACGATCCCCTTTTCGTGCGCGTAGTCGAGCGCGCTCGCGATCTTCCGCGCGAGGTCGACCGCCTCCTCGACCGGCAGCTGCACCTCGCGCTTCAGCTTCTCACGGAGTGTCTCACCCTCCACATACGGCATCGCGTAGAAGAGCAAGCCGTCCACCGCCCCCGAATCGAAGAGCGGCAGAATATTCGGGTGCTGGAGGTTCGCGGTCGTCCGGATCTCATCCAGGAACCGCTCCTCGCCCACCACCGCGGCCAGATCCGACTTCAGCACCTTGATCGCGACCCGGCGGTTGTGCTTCAGGTCGGTCGCCAGGTAGACGACGGCCATGCCGCCCTCGCCCAACTCGCGGATGAGGTCGTAGTCGCCGGCGAGGGCGGCGCTGAGCGCCTCGGGAATGTTCTGATTCGCCATCGGGTCAGTTTGTGTCTGCAAGGGCAGCGCGCAACTCGGCGAACCAGTTGGTGACGAGCACGTACTCGGGATCGGGAGCCGACTCGCCCGATTCCGTCTCGGCCAGAGCAGGCGCGGCGATCACGATCCGGTCACCGTCCGGGTGGAGGTCCCACGTCCCAATCGGATATTCGCCCACGAGCAGGACCTCTCGATCGATCACCTCGAACGCCGGCGCCGTCCGAACCGTGGCCGCCACGAGCGAGTCCAGCCCGAAGTCGGAGAGCCAGTAGTAGAGCCGGTCGCCCGCACGATTCCAGCGCGGTCGATCCCCCGGGCCTTCCGAGACGGGCACGGGCGGCCCCGCGGCGGGGAACGCCCGAACGACGATGCGCTCTGCCTCGCCCGGCGCTTCACTGCTCAGGAAGGCGGCCCAACGGCCGTCCGGTGACACCGAGACCGACCCGAGGTCGCCGTCGATGTCGAGGTAGGGCGAGACCTCACCGGTTTCGGCATCGGCGAGCAGGTAGTCGCTGGACCCCGTATCCGGCCCACCGGTGAACAGGATCCCGACCCCCTCGACCCACTGATAGGGGACGTCCTGACCCTCGTGGGGCGCGAGGATCGCGGCATCGCTTCCATCGGCGCTCACCGTGGCGATATCTCCTTCCAGGATCGCACCCAGACCACCGTCCGGCCCGAAGGGGCTCTGCGCGTCCACATACGCCAGGCGGGTTCCGTCCGGCGACCAGATGGGGAACGCCTGAGTGCCCTCGGAGGTGAGCTGCCGCGTCGCCGTGCGCAGCCCGACGTCGTAGGTGTAGATGCTGGTGCGGCCCGACTGCTGGCCGGGCTCGAGGGCGGCGAACGCGACAACGTTCCCGTCCGGGGACCAGCGGACGTTCCGGAAGCGCCGCGGGGTGATCGGAATCTCCTCGACGGACCCGTCGAAGTCGACGACGGTCAAGCGATCGAGGGCCGTCGCCGCATTTCCGGCGCCGGTTCGGTAGACCATGGTGCCGTTCGAGGCGAGATCCATCATCGCGACGGCTCCCTGGCTGACATCCACCCCCGAGAAGAGCGTCCTCGGATCGCCGGTGATCTCGCCCGTGCCCTCATCGAAGGGCGCGACCCAGACCCCGCCCTCGGCGTCGACGTAGACGAGGTCGCCGGTATCGAGGACCCATGCCCAGGTCGCCGGCTCCACCACGCGGGTCGGTTCGCCCCCACCCGGATCGAAGGACATGATCGCCTGATCCGTGACCGACAGATACAGAAGGCGGGAGCCCCCGTCGATCAGGGCGATCGGAAGCGCGACACCGCTCTCCGATGCCAGCATCCGGTCCGGGGTCCCCCCCGCCGCCGAGACGCGAAAGATCTCGAAGGTGCCGCCGACGGGAGAGCCGAACACGATCTGGTCGCCCTCCCAGCCGAGCCCGAATGCACCGATCCCCCCGGGTACGAGGCTCACGAGGTCACGCGTTGCACCGCCCGCGGTCGGCAGCAGCTGGATCCCCCCCTGATTCGTGGCCATCGCGATGGACGCCCCGTCCGGGGAGAACGCCATGTCCGCGGCCTCCTCGCTGCCGGGTACGTGCCGGAACCGCAGCTCGTCCGCGCGCCTCACGAAGATCCCGTCGAGGATCCCCTCGTCACCGACGAACCCGATCAGTGATCCATCGGGCGAGAGATGCATGATTCCGGGCGCCTCGAAGGTGAGGCCGTCGTGCGTCACGACGGCTCGGGTCGCGAGCCCACCCGCCGGGTCCGTACCGCCACCCCCCGCCAGCAGGGAGCCGAGCGCGAGGCCCGCCGCGAGCGCGAAGGCGGGAAGGCCCCACGTCAGAATCCGTGCGGGACCGCCGGTGCCGGGGGCGGCCACCGCACGCGTCTCCCGTGTCCCGAGGGTGGCCGTCGGTTCGTACCGGAACGACGCATCCTCGAGCGCGGCCGTGAAGTCGTGGGCCGAGGCGAACCGATCCGCCGGCAGCTTCTCGAGCCCCTTCGCCAGCGCGTCGCGGATGTGCTCCGGGACGGCGCGCCGCAGGTCGGTCACGTCGCGCGGGTTCTCGGTGAGGATCCGCATGAGGACGGCCTGCGCGCTCGTCCCGGTGTGTGGCGGCTCACCGGCCAGCATCTCGTACGTGACGCAGGCGAGGGCGTAGGTGTCGGAGCGGGCGTCCACGTCCCGGTCGGCGCTCGCCTGCTCCGGGCTCATGTAGTGGGGCGTGCCCACGCTCATCCCCGTCTCGGTCAGGCGGCCGCCGCCGGCTGCGCTGATCGCGATCGCGATCCCGAAATCGGCCACGACGGGCTCGCCGGCGTGCATGAGGATGTTGGCCGGCTTGATGTCGCGATGGACGATGTCCCGTTCGTGCGCGTACTGGAGCGCCGCGCCCACGCCCTTCGCGATCCGGACGGCCTCCTCGACCGGGAGCTGCTTGGCGCGGTCCAGCCGCTCGCGGAGCGTCTCACCGTCGATGAACGGCATGACGTAGTACAGAAAGCCGTCCGCCTCGCCGCTATCGAAGAGCGGCAGGATGTGCGGATGCTGCAGGGCCGCGGTCGTCTTGATCTCCGCCACGAACCGCTCGCCCCCGATGACGGCGGCCAGCTCCGGGTGGAGCACCTTGATCGCGACCCGACGCTCGTGCTTGAGGTCGGTTGCGAGATAGACGGTCGCCATGCCGCCGGCGCCCAGTTCGCGCTCGATCGCGTATCGGTCCGCGAACGCCGCGGTCAGCCTCTCGGGAATGTCAGACATGACGCCCAAGGTGCGTGTGCCGCGCGCGTCGGGCCAGCATTCCCGTACCGGCGATTCCGCCCGTGATCACGGTGCCTCCGTGGGCACGATGACCGGTGACGCGGTCAGTTCCCCGCCGGAAACTGCGACGTGGGCATGTTCGGGATGATCCGTACCGCATTCTCGTAGTAGATGCTTCGGAGAACATCGTCCGTCAGCCCCATGCCGTAGAGCTTCCAGAAGGCGTGGTAGTCGCGGTAGTAGTCGAAGTACTCGTCCTCGGTCTCGAAGACGCGCCAGTAGTATGGATACTCGTCGGGTGCGAAGGAGTCCTTCCCGAAGAGGATCCGGTCCTGGTACCGCTCGAAGAACTGCTTCGCGAAGCGCGGCTGACGGCCGAGGTCGTAGAGGACCGCGCCGAGCTCGCCGTACACGTTGGGGTGGCGATCGAAGAGCTCGCCGAGGCGGCCGAGGTCGGCCGTGTACCAGCTCATGTGGGCGACGATCCACGTGGTGTTCGGGTGCTTCGCGATCATCCGGTCCCGCTCCGCCATCAGATCGTCGAAGTGCGGGAAGCGGTCGGCGTCCATGAAGCGGCGATTCGGGAAGATCGCGAGCTCGAGCCAGCGCTCGTTGGTGTAGTCGAGCGGCTCGAAGAACTCCGGCGGGTCCGCAGTGTGCACGAATACCGGGATCCCCAGCTCGCCGGCCGTCTGCCAGACGATGTCGAGCTCGGGATCGTCCATCTCGAGGCGCGTGCCGTCCGCCTTCCTGAGCGTGAGTCCGAACGACTTGCTGATCTCGCCGATTCCGACCGCGCCCGCCGCCACGTCCTCGCGGAGCTGGGCGGCGATGCGCTCGCCCGA